>NZ_JBXXZH010000114.1:0-28818 GCF_059640475.1 Calothrix sp. CBUCES-K 9914 | reverse complement strand
TTTCTACCATCTCAACTAGCTGGATTTGATAAAAGTCCAACTCACTCCTCATTCCTCCACCTTTGCTTTTATAGCAGTTTCTAAAACCTCGATTTTAATCGGTTCTTTGTTAAAAAACATTTCTCCTTTGGAATTGAGTGTTACCGTTACTTGTGCAGGACGTTCTGTTTTTGCAGTCGAGGCTTTAGGTAGATTAACAGGTAAACCTTGCGACCGCGTTAAAAATAATGTGGAAATAACAAAGAATGTCAGTAATGCGAACATTACATCAATTAAAGGAATAACATTCACGTCTACATGTCTTCTAGATTCTTGATTTAAGCACATCTTTCTCTCCTTGTTCGTAATGAATCCGATAAATAAGTTCCAACTGTCCACCATATTCTTGAACTTCTGAAATTTGGTCTTCAACAAATCCTCGAAACAGATTAGTTGGAACCAATGCAATTATCGCCACTACCATCCCGGTAGCAGTCGCAATCAACGCTTCACTTATACCCCCGGTAACTTGAGTTATTTTGGTTCCACCGATATCGCCCAAATTAACACCCGCGAAAGTAGTAATTAGACCAATGATTGTACCAAGTAAACCCAGCAGAGGTGCAAGACCAACGATGGTTTCCAAAATGCCATTAAACCGTTTGAATCTGCGAATTTCAGCGTGAGCTTCACTTTCAAGCGCTAAACGAAAATTATCTGGAGAGGGTCTGTTTAATTGAAACGCAGCTAAAAAAAATTCGAGCAATAGGTAAATCAACGTTTTGCTTTAGCGCTTCGATTGTACTTACTACATCATTCTGACGATAAAAATTTAATACACTACCCACAAACCGAGGTTGACGACGATATATACGATACCAAAACCGACCGCGTTCTACAATTAGTCCGATTGCAATAATGCTGCATATCAACAGTGGAACCATTATCGGTCCGCCTTCGGCAATAAAATTCTTTATTTCCATTTAATGTCTCTCCAGAAAAAGATTCACAACTTATTATCTCAGACCATCAGTTCACTTGCAATACACAACTGAAAATTATTGTCAACATTTTTTAATGCTTCAGATTACCTTAGATTAGGTATCTAGCTACAGCAAGCTATTTACTTTGTCCCAATAAAAAATGTGCCCTCATCAGAGTATAAATAAGAAATAGGGGCTTTTATTGAATCATCTTGATAGTAATATTTATTAATAGACTAACAAAGCCTAGAATCCAAACATTACGGAGAATATTTAGGAATATTCAATTGTTCACGATTACCTATGAGTAGCCTTCATGATAATATTATCATTAAACTGAATCAGCTTTGAACCTGACTGCCTGACAAAAGTCTGAAAAACCCAGTAAAATCAGGGAATTTAATAAAAAGGGTTAAGAGACATGAGATGGTAAAGTTACCACACTTTTACCAAGTGCATCATGTCGAACTCAACCCAACTCTATAGTCGAATGTCACTGACTTAAGCATTTTGAGGCGCCAACGCGCATTGGGTAGGGTGCTTTCACGCACCATTAATACTATTGTTCATAATAAATCTAAAATCGAACTAGACAAATTTTTTAAGATTAAAGTCAATTTTATTAACAATCTTTTTACGTTTTTTCAAAGGAGAATTTCCGTCTGTTTGCAGAAAATCGATACCCAAGCTTTCTTGTTAAACGTGCCCAAAAAGCTTTAGATGAGTTTATTGATATTCTCAAATCCGAAAGTGTTATCGTTACACAACCAGATTTAACAAATTTTTCTGTTCAATACAAAACACCGTATTGAAAATCAAAAGGCTTTTGTACCGCTTGTCCAAGAGATGGCTTTTTAGTGATTGGAAATGAGATTATAGAAACACCAAGGCTTTGGCGCTCACACTAGTTTGAGGGGTTTGAGCCAATACCCTGTTCATTCATGGACTTTGTTCCTTTTGGCGGCTCTTTTCATTGTACGACTTTAGATGTAAGGAGAAGAGGAGAGCTACAATCATATTTTTAAAAAATGGCTAAATTTGCTCTAAATTGCGATAAAATTTATCCTTTAAAACATATTATTAGAAAATTTTAATGATTTTATCAGGGTGATTTAAGGATAACATTTCATACTAGTTGCTAACATTGTTAGACAACAGGAACTATGAAAAAACGGTATTTTTTACAAGCTAGTGCAGCAATGGTTGGCACAGCATGGTTATCGCACTATTTTACAGGAAGGTCAAAAGTTATGAGAACTGCAAAGAATAAGTTTGAAATCACCAAAACTAATGAAGAATGGCGCCAAATTTTAACAGCCGAACAGTTTAGCGTGTTGCGTAAACATGGAACTGAAGCCCCTGGTAGTAGTCCTCTTGACAAACAATATAGTAAAGGTACTTATGCTTGTGCTGCCTGCAAATTACCACTTTTTACATCCAATACCAAATTCAACAGTCATACAGGATGGCCAAGTTTTTATCAACCTGTTGATGGAGCGATTGCTACAACTGTAGATAACTCTTTGTTTATGACCAGGGTTGAAGTACATTGTCGTCGCTGCGGTGGACATTTGGGTCATGTGTTTGATGATGGTCCTCTTCCTACGGGTAAGCGTTATTGTATGAATGGAGTGGCAATGAAGTTTACAGAAGCATGACTTAGCGGAATACACCAACGTGTTAATACTGATTTTCAACATCCACAATAAACATAGATTTCTGCCAATGATTTCTACACATCCAAAATATATTTTTATGATGATCGACACTGATAAAAACAAGCAGGAGAAATTTGACGACCCCATGACAGTTACCAGTGCTATGGTCGGTTCGTTAACCTGCTAGTTGCTATCTATATTTGATAGCTTGTAGGATTCAATTGCACGCAAAATTAATAGTATTCTTTGTAGTACTAATGTTTACATAAAAAATACCTTAATTTTTCAAACTTAGAGTTGCTGCTCCTTGACAAAAATGCAAAGATTTCTTTAGTTTTGGCATAGGCGAATAAAGCCTTTAGGGGATACAATTGCTCACTTATCTACAGAGGTAACAATGGAAACAGCAGATGTGATTGTGATTGGTAGCGGTCAGGGCGGAGTTCCATTTGCAGCTGACTTTGCATCATCGGGGCGGAAGGTCGTTCTGTTTGAGCGTGATGCATTGGGTGGCAGTTGTGTGAACTATGGTTGTACTCCGTCTAAAGCATTTTTAGCCGCCGCTCATAGTGCCGGTCGCGCTCGACAAGCCTCAAAGCTAGGGGTACACGCGCAGTTGAGAGTCGATTTTTCTGTAGTGATGGAGCGCACGCGCGCAATTCGTAGTCAATTTAACCAAGGTGTTAAACGGCGCCTAGAAGGTGCTGGAGTGAAAGTTGTGTGTGCTGAAGCCGTTTTCACTGGAGAGCGAACCGTAACAGGGGGTGGTGTGGCAGTCCAAGCTCCAATCGTTATTATCAACACCGGAACATCTTCTACCCTTCCTGATTTTCCCGGTTTAGGGGGAACGCCTTATTTAACAAACCGAAATTTCTTTGATCTACAGCAAATCCCGCCACGTTTACTCGTGATAGGGGGTGGCTATATTGCATTAGAGCTAGGACAGGGAATGGCGCGATTAGGAAGCCAAACCGAATTGATTGTGCGTGGCGATCGCTTGCTGGCTCAAGAAGAGTCTGATGTAAGTGCTGTGTTGAATGAGGCGTTTCGGCAAGATGGAATTGGGCTGCATTTCAACACGACTGTTCGGCAAGTAGCTTATGCCAACGGCGTGTTTACCCTAACGCTCAATAACAGTGAGACAATTGAAGGTGAAGCATTGCTGATTGCTATCGGACGCAACCCAAATACTCAGGCATTGAATTGTGCTGCAACAGGTGTTGAATTGGACGCACAAGGCTTTGTTAAAATCAATGATCAGTTCCAAACCACCTGCGCTGGTGTTTATGCCATTGGGGATGTAGCCAAGCAACCTGCTTTTACTCATGTTGCCTGGGAAGATTATCGCCGATTGAAAGCGATTCTATGTGGCGAACACCGGACGCGCCACGATCGAGTTCTCGGCTATGCCGTTTACACAGAACCGCAAGTGGGTCGGGTGGGCATGACCCTAGAGCAAGCTCAAAAACAGGGCATCACCGCGCGCGAAGTCACGTTACCGATGGCTCATATCGCACGTAGCATTGAGTGGGGACACGATCTGGGCTTTTATCGCATGGTGATCGACACGGACACGAACTTGATTTTAGGTGCAACACTAGTTGGATATGAAACGGCTGAACTAGTTCATGTCTTTTTGTCGCTGATGGAAGCGGGAGCAACATGGCAGGTACTCGAACAATCGGTTCATATTCATCCAACCTACGGTGAAGCATTGCCCAGTCTTGCGAGACTATTAGTTGGAGACAATATGCCTACCTGCCCCAACATGTAATAAGAAGCTACATTAACTGACTGTCTTTATTTTCTCTGGCGGTTTCTACTTCGTGAAAAAGGTCTACTGACCCTTCAACATTTCGATTTTTTGAGAAGAAGTTAAACCAGTTACATCTTTCATTTCCGAAGGTGATGCTTGTGCGGTCATAACTTTGGCTTCTTTTGCAAATGCCTCATTTGAATGAGGATTGATTATACTGAGGGAAGCACCACCAATAGTAACTAAACCTGTTAAAGCAGCAGTGGTCACGATTGTTTTGAGATTCATATTTTTGACTCCTTAGAAATTAATATTTGAACAACAAAAAGATGATAGTTGAAATAGTATTTGTTAGTACAAAGTAGATTCAGCCACTTTTAGTGTTGGTGGAATCTCTTTCCTCCGTTATTTATTAGTATTAGTCCCTTTGCTGAGATTTCGCTGAGAAACAATTGAGGAAAAGTTAAAAACTAAGTGCTGTTTTTCTCAGTATAGGTGTCGCTTATTACGTTGTGCATCACGTATTGCTACCTTTTTAATTGTGTTCTAACCAATTATGGCTGGCAGCAAACGCAGAAAAATTGTTAATTACCTCCGATTTGTAGTTAGTTCGCCACACTAAGCTAACTGTACGGTGCAAAGGTAAATCAGAAATAGGTATGTAGGTGATGCCAGGAATATCTTGCCACTCCGGCATAATCGCAACTCCCAATCCGGCGGCAATCAGCGAAATAACCCACTCTTCACGGTCAGCACGATAAACAATGTGCGGTTGAAGGGCTTTCGACTCAAATAACTGCCGTGTTTCTCCCCAAAGTTCACAGTGGATACGGTCAATATACGGTTGTCCCTCAAGCTCCATTAACCGTACCGTTCCCCGTTGAGCAAACGGATGATTGGCTGATACTGCCAAAGATCGCCGTTGCTGGAACAATGCCAATGATGTTTTTGTGTCAAGAGAATTATTTAATACAGTGATGCCTAAATCTATCTCACCTTGTTCTAACCACTTCCGCAGTTCTCCAACGGCGCCATCTAACAATTCAATTAGTACATTTGGATATTGAGCTTGAAACGCACTAATTAGACCCGCGAGACTAGCAATATTCTACCTTTGCTTAGATTACAAACCGGCAAACCACTCATAGCCCTGGTCTTCCCAGTAACCTTTAATAGGCAGCAAATCGTTAACCAGCTTAATCTGAGTTACCTATTTACTTTGCTTGTAGCCAAGTTTAATTGGCGATGCTAACCGTAGGGGGGCGCCATTATCAGTTGATAATGGTTCTCCATTCTTCTGATAAGCCATAAGTGTTTGGGGATGTACAGCAGAAGCGATATCCCAGCTAGAGTAATAGCCATCAGCAGATTTAAAATATACATAGCGGACACTTGACTTTGGTTGCGTCATTGCTACTAAATCCCGCAATCGCACACCTGCCCACTGAACGATAGCTGACCACCCTTCAACGCAGATATGACGAATTACCATCGAAGTCAAAGGAAGTTTTTGGATATCCGTCATGCTCAATTGCATCGGTTTGTTAACCTCACCATCAATTGTTAGACGAAACTGCACTGGGTCAATATTAGGGGTAAAGTCAAAGCTGTTAATTAACAGTTGCTGTGGTTCAATCGCGCTTTTGGGAAATTCCGGTACAGGTTTCTGACTTAGTAAAAGTGCTTCAAAGCTTTGGTTCAATGGCTCAGATATTTGCCCTACGGTATTTGAAAATAAACTAGAACTACAGCCACCTAAAACTAAACCTATTCCAGAAAATCCAGATAATTGCAATAACTGGCGGCGAGATAGGGTATGTTTGGGAAGAATTAAACTCATAGACTATTTTGGATTGATAAATACTTGTAACTTTTAAATAAACATAGACTTAATTAAACGGAAACTTCCCACTTTTAAGGCAAGTAATGAGTGAATTAATGTAAATAGTAAAACTGTGGGAACGGTTAAAAAGTGGACGGTGCGTAAAGTCTGCCAACTACCAAAAAGTCCAGAAATCCAATATAGTTGAGCAGGTTTGTACATGGCAAGACCACTTAATATTGCTAGCAGCAATACTGGGATAATAGCAGTGTAAATTAACCGATGCCATGCGTAGTTTTTTAGTTTTGAGTTTTGACTTACTTGTAATGCTTTCAAGTCACTGCTACTTGCAAAGCGACGAGAAAAACGGCGGGTAAGAAAAATATAGAATCCATACCACAGCAAGTTCAAGGAAAAGAGCCACATAGCAGCAAAATGCCAGTCTCTACCACCTGCTAGCCAACCTCCAAGTAATAAAAAGTCAGGAAAGTGCCAACCCTCACGTCCACCAAACATTGGGTTTGCATTATAGATTTGCAGCCCGCTAGTAATCATTAAGACCAAGCTAATAATATTAACCCAGTGAAAGATTTTTGCTAAGAAAGTCTGGTTTGGAGTTGAGGGGCTTTTGCGTTTAGAATGTGATAAGGTCATTCGATTTTGGATTTTACTGCGTATATGAATGGATTTTGGATTTTGCTACGTACATGAATGGATTTTGATTGTTTGAGGTCATAACGCTAGATTTGGAAAAAGAGGAGCAAGCCAAAGCTGTACTTGGACATCCCATCCCAGAATAATCGCAATTGCTGTTGCTACAATTATTACACCACCCACACGCTGCAATGCTGCACTACGCTCCCGTAGCTGAAGTAATTGCCGACTCATTACCCGACCACCAAATGCAATAGCCAACAGGGGTAAAGCAGCTCCGACTCCATAAGTAACCAGCAGCCCAAAGGAAGAAGCAACTTGATGCTTAACTGCTGCTAATACTAAAATTCCTCCCAAAACAGGTCCAGCACAGGGAGTCCACAACAGTCCTAGCTGGGCGCCAAGCAAAAATTCTCCCCAAAGTCCTATTCTGACGGGTTCTTTAGTCCATTTATAAATGGGGAAGTAGCTGAAAAATCGGTAACTCCAGGTAGGAAAAATTGCCAGTAATCCTAAAAATAAAAGCAATGCAATCGCCACCTGACGTAAAATGTTAGTCAGTCCAGTCAGCCAGCTTGCTGTCACCCCAAGCAAACTACCTGCCACAGCAAACCCACTAATTAATCCGAATACTAACGCGACTGGTCCAAATCGATGAGATTGAAGCGAGCGCCCGAGTAAAACAGGTAAAACAGGTAAAATACAGGGTGAAAGTACGGTTAAAAATCCGGATAATAAGGCAAGCCCTACTGATATCGAAGCTACCATAAATCCTTTTTAACCTAGTAGCTGGCGAATAATCTGCTCTGTTTTTTCGTAGGCGCCTTCCCCAATATGGTCGTAGTGCAATACACCTTGACGGTCAAAAAGAAATAAGTGCGGCCAGTATTGATTTTCGTAAGCATTCCAGGTTTTGAATTCGTTATCAACGGCAACTGGGTAAGTAATTTTATGCTGCTGTAGTGCCTTTTTTATGTTGTTAATATCTCGCTCAAAGGCAAATTCTGCTGTATGAACCCCAATTACTTTGAGTCCTTGGGCTGCATACGAATGATGCCATTTAGTAATGTATGGTAGTGTACGCTGACAATTAATACACGCAAAAGTCCAAAACTGCACCAGTACAACACTGCCTTTTAGATCGGCTATAGTCAGAGGAGCAGAATTGAGCCACTCGCTAATACCTTGAAATGGTATCAAATTTTTACCTTTGTCTGGCTGGGATGCGATGCTAAGGGCTTCCGCTTTCTTTGGCATTGTGGTTGCTTCTATATTGTTAGGGTTAGCAGCATCTGGGGAAAAGCTATTCACTTTTCTGAATTGTGGCAAAGCTATTTTGGTTGCAGTGACTCCTAAAACTCCCATCCCAAAGTAAAAAAGTAACTGGCGCCGTTGAAACAGGTTTTTATTCATTAAACTTTACGGAATAGAGTTTAGGGTGTGTGAGGAAATACACGGAGTTGAAACTAGCTATTAAGGTTTGCTGGGTGAGGGTGATGCTTTCATAGCGTCGCCAGCTTTATCCTTACTCATAGCATCGCCAGCTTTATCCTTACTCATAGCGTCGCCAGCTTTATCCTTACTCATAGCAGGAGAGACTTCAGGAGAAATCTGATTATTGCTTGCTTTTGTGCCAGAACAAGCACTAAGACCAACAGTTAACGCCAAGCCAGCAATTAAACAAAGTATTCTTGAGTTCATGGTCTTTTTTCTTCCTTTAAATAATTGTTTGTGCATGAATTTGTATATAAAATTATAAACAGATTCACTTTAATGGGAGTATCCCAAACTGTGAGAAAAGTAATGCTTATCAACACTTATTTCTTTTAAAGCAGGTTTCATTCATTACTTTTTATTTAGAATTATCCAATTGATTCAAGTATTTCATTCTTTGCTTAAAATTTTCTGAGAGACAAACATAATCTTTATAAATTTATACTTTAAAAAAATTCAGCTTCAACTCAGCATTTTCTCAGATATAAGTAGTTATAGCAATACTGCTCGGTTAAGGATATAAAGTAGGCTGAAACCCTTGATATTCCGTTGTCTATCACGCGAAAAAAAGCTTAACCGAGCAGTATTGGTAGTTATAGCGGTTCTTAATCACATGAGGTACAGATTTAAATAGTAAATTTCTTGTGGAGCGGACATTCCTGCCCGCCCTTATGTACTTCATTAGAATAGGAAGCGCTATATGCAGGAATAAACACCTAATACTTTTAATTATAACTATTCGATTTCCCAGATTTCTAGCGTACCTAGGCGCCCACGAAAATTTACCTGTTTTTGATCAAATTGTTTTCCGTTAATAGTGTACTTAAATGGAATAGCACCACCAAACTTGAGTGTACGTCTAATAACAGCCATTTCTGGGCCAAGTCTTTCGATAGAAGCTAAACGTGTAGGTAATGGCAACTTTTTGGGTGTATCGTACTACAATTGATTGAAAGTAGTCTTGATAAAACCAAGCAAGCACGAGTTCTAGAACAACCAGAAAGGTTCCAATTGGCAATCCTTCAGGGTTGATAAATAAATGCATACAAAATATGACAGCAATAATAGGAGCAAGCAAGATAAGCGCTAAAGGAATATACACATTTGCGCTTAAAAATCCACCAGAAACTAACTGAGTAGCTTTCATCAACTGCCATAGAAAGCCAGAATCTTGAAGAGCAGTCGTAAAAGCAGAAGCGCGTTCTGTCATAGGAAAGGGTGGCAAGAAATTTAAGAAGCCATCCAACCCAGCAATAATGAAAAACAAACCCATTACAACTCTTAAAACTATAACTAGAATTTTCTTCATAACAAATCCTAAAATTTCTCTTTGCTTTACTTACCCTGGAAATCAAATTAATACAGCCTGTGCATTTACAATAAAGTTAAGTTCATAAAAATGAAAATCGACTCGCTCAATTAAATCTTTGGCGCCAACAGTCCAATCAATGTTTTTAACCGAAACATCATAATTATCCTGGTTACTCCACTGTGAGTAATTAACAATCCGAATACCATCAATACTACGAAGCCACACTGTTGAAAGATTACCTGCTGCTTGTAACATTTTGGGAGCAATAACATGCATTAATTTTTCTAGCAGCAGCTGTTGATTCTCTAATGCTACATGTATTACATCAATTTGGGTGATGGTATTGCTGCGTGCTTGAGTTATGGTTGGTTGTTCTCGTGCTGATGCAACCTCGTAGTAACGCAAATCCATATTCACACCAAGCTCTTGATAGCTAGCAAAAGCACCAGAAATATCTGGATTTTTATGTATTGCTCTACTCGCTTCAACACTGGTCCAATGCACATAGTTAACTACCCTAGTACCATCTAAACTACGATAGGCTTTAGCTGAGATAAAACCGAGTTGCTTACTTACCAACTTGTCTGCATGAAGCTTTAATCTATCTATTAGTGCTTGTTGTTTAGCTGGTTCGACTGTAAAAACATTTATAAAAGTCACAGCATCGCTACTTACATCAATAGTCGTCATTAGTATTCCTCCAAACTACAACACATTCAATACTGCTCGGTTAAGGAGATAACGTAGGCTGAAACCCTTATAATATCGTTGTTTATAATGCCGAAAAAAGCTTAACCGAGCAGTATTGACAACACATTGAGGTTCATAGCACACATCGCAATGCAAACCATTACCTCAATGCAGCAATACGTAGAGTGTAGCGATACCCAAAGATGAAAGCTTGACTAGTTTTGCTCAAACTGTGCAAATCTTGCTAAAGTCTTGTTTATACAGTAAATGTCAGGTACATGAAGTACATTTATAATGCCCGAAACCTTGTAGAGACGCAATTTAATCGCGTCTCTACGAAAATTGATGAACGTATTATTATAATTGTGAATTTCTAAATATCTTAGGTGTTACACCAACAGACTTATGAAAAAGTCTGGTAAATGAACTATGACTGTTAAAGCCGACTTCAAAAGCAATTTCTGTAATTGTTAACTTACTCTTAAGCAACAACTGTTTGGCTCGCTCAACACGACACTGAGTAACATACTGGTGTGGAGCAAGACCCATTGATTGTTTAAATAAACGACAAAAATGATACTGACTTATATTCAGTACTTCTGCAATGTCTGACAAAGTTGTATCTTGACCAAGGTGGTCGTTAATATAATCCAAAACTTTTTTTAATTGGGATTTAGATAAACCACTGTTTATATCGGCTGTCAGTTTTGGTAACCATACTGAATAATTTTTGAGTAAGTGGACGATTAGTGCAGTTGTTAAGGATTCACCAAATAATTTACCAGCTGGATGTCCTGTTTTTACATCGTTTTTGAGCGCAAGTCCAACCTGCTGAATAAATGGATCAATTAAAGCTAACTGTGGAATGAGTTCAATTTGCTTGACTTGAAAAGATTTGTATGCTATGGATTCAAATGACTTGGCAGACAAACCCAACAAAGAGAATTCCCCCGCTTCGTGCCAGATACCTGAATAACTGACTCCAGCAGGAATAAGCAGTATCTCATTAGGTTTACAATAATTTGTTTGAAGCTGACTATTTAAACAATGCTTTGACTCAAACGAATGTTCGATACTTGTAATGCCTATAAGATGCTGAATCCACTGATGCTCTGGACTTTCATGAGCGGGATGATGATAATGGGCAAAAAACATGCCATCCCAAGACGACTTCTCGCTTGAAAGGATAGGATGATGTTTCAAAACGGGGTTAGGCTGTTCAGCCAAATTGACAATTGGCAGTTCATCCTTCTTAAGCATAATGCGCGCTAGATGAACAACAAGTATATTTTAGCTTGACTTTATCGATTTTTTATATTGGGCTAGTGATTTCAATCAAAATTCCATTTAAATCACGCACGCAACCTAATATATCCTCGTAAAATATTAAAAACACAGAGTACGCATTCTAAAAACAGCAATAGTAAATCACTACTAAAAACGGAGTAAAACCCGCTCTATATAAAACTCCCAACTCTTTTACTAAGACATTAAAATAGTATTATAAGAAGTAAAAAACTTTGTATAGATATGAAAATACAGTCTTCAGTATTAGTCCATCTTGGGTTTGGTAAATATGTGCGTTCCGACCAAGTGACAGCAGTAGTACCTATTGAAGAAGACCGAGGTCCAGGGCGCCGGACGTTTGTATACTTAGAAGGTGACGATGACCCCATAATTGCTTCAAGAGCAGAAGATACGATAGTACGTGACTTAGTGCAAGAACCGCGCGAAGTTACCCAAGCAAGACAACAGCAAGAAATCCTTCAAGATTTACTCGTCGATTTAAATAATGTAAACTCAACAGTTAGACGCATCAGTCGTGACGAAGGTAGCTTAGACCTAGACTTACTCGAACGACGCATTCGACAAGTATTAGAAAAGTAATTTAAATCAGCAGGAGTGGCACCACTCCTGCTTTTTTATACCATAGCCAAAAATATAAAGGCGACTTTTACTCAATATAAATACTGAAATCGCCTGAAATCCCATAACTTTGATACAGGCGCCGCTCATTTGACAACCACTGGTTGTCAATTTTATATTTTGTGAACTATGCTTGTGAACTCGAAGCTTGCGCGCGTTTGTTCACCTCATCCCAATTTACAACATTCCACCAATTCGCTAAATAGTCTGCACGACGGTTTTGGTATTTTAAGTAGTAAGCATGTTCCCAAACATCATTACCCATAATTGGATACAAACCATCTGTGATAGGACTATCCTGGTTTGGAGTATTAGCAATTTTGAGTTGACCTTGTGTGTCACGTACTAACCAAACCCATCCACTGCCAAAACGTTGTCCACCAGCAGCATTAAACTGTGTTTTAAAGTTATCAAAGCTACCGAAAGCTTTGTTAATTTCTTGGGCAATATTACCAGTTGGTTGACCTCCCCCTTTAGGACTCATAATTTGCCAGAACATAGAATGGTTAAGATGACCACCACCGTTGTTACGTATGGTGTTACGAATATCTTCGGGGACACTGTTTAGGTCACGTAGCATTGCTTCTATAGTTTTACCTTGTAGTTCTGGATGCTTCTTCAAGGCATTATTCAAATTATCAACATATGTTTTATGATGCTTATCGTGGTGCAGTTTCATCGTTTCTGCATCAATTGCTTTTTCAAGTGCATCATAAGCGTATGGTAGTGGAGGTAGCTGTGCAGGGTTAGCAGACAACCCTTGTACAGATTGTACTGCCATTTCTTGGGATACTGGTGCAGGCGCCGCAGCAAGTTGTTTTGGTAGACAAACAGTTACAACCAGAAGTATTGCTACAAAAAACAAAGTTGCTGGTTTTCTGAAAATTGAAATCATTGGATATATACCCTAGTCATTGACAAATGTAATATTGTTTATCAATAATCATACGAGTATTCAATGTAATTCTTTTCAACGACAATTAAAATCATTCTTATGGTATAAAATGTAATCATGATAAATTCAATACCAATCTAAAATTATACAAGTAAAGTCTGTTTATCCCAGCTAATTTAGATTAATTCCCAAAAAAATCATCAATAACTAGTATTAAAATTTACCTAATATTTATCTACAGTGTAGTTTTTACCATTAACTTGAAGTTTTATCAGCTTACGTCTTTAGATAGATGCGAACAAATTAAAGGGCACCTAAATTATGGTGCCCTTTAAATGTGATAATTGAAGCAATGAAACTTACAATTCAAGACCTCTGTACACATTATTCACTAATTATCGACGGTGCCGTAAACAATTGGCTTATACGTTTTAAAATTCTTAAGACAGTATATAAGTCATTACCGCGTCTAATGGTAAATTCATCGGATAAAGCATAAATTGGCGTTTCTTGCTGAATTAATTTGATAAAAATAAAACTACCACCGTTTGTGACTAAACCAAGTAGATTTTTATTACTTTTTAAACTAGCTAGCATATATGATAAAGCTTGCGGGATGCCTACTTCTAAAGAAAATCCTGCTTGTTTAGACTCAATAACAAGAACCCATAATTCATCTTGTAATACTAAAACATCGATTTTCCCTCGAATAGTGACTTCTCCATCTTGGGCAGTAATTTCAACTGATTCCTCACTGTCTGTATAAAATGGTTCTAAGTAAAAGCCTGCACAACTTAATAAAGGTGACAATACTGCCATCTTGACCATGTTTTCAAGCATAGGACGTTTAACTAAGTTTAAATAACTTGCTTTTACTCTATCTAATTCCTGCTTTTCGTAGTCTGTAAGCTCTGGTAAGTCCTGTTGCCATTCATTAAACCACTGTGGAGAATTTGCAAGCTTGAGATTAAACTTTTTCTCTAAATCGTATAACTTGACTTTTTCAGATTGAATTACTGTTACCATCTTAACACCTCTTAAGTGTATTTAAGTTGCTTTTAATCAAAGATATTATATCAAATTAGGTACATACACATTGTAAAAGCAATTAAAAATTCAAAAAATGAACTTTTAAAGCTCTCAAATCATCCAGGTGTAACAAAAATTTATAAAAAATAAGGGTAAAAGTATTTCTACTTACCCTAAACATAAGAAATAGTGTTTTTTTAATTTGACGTGGCGAATCTGATAATTAATTCCTCGCGAGATAATTGCATTAACACAGGGGTAAATTCAGATGGAGATAATGCTAAGATGGACGGAATAATTGCTTCTAACTCTGGGTCTAACGAACCAAAGCGAAACAAGAGCAAGTTTTCCACAACAGAGCGTTGCCCTAGCTCCTTACCGCGCTCTACGGTTTCCTGTTCCCACTCTAAGTAAGCTTGGGATAAGTTCATAAGTAATTCTTCTCTATCTTCATTATCATTCTCTGGGCTTATTCCTATATTATATTAAGCTTCCAAGTGTAAAGTAATGATAAAATCTTGGAACGTTTGGCATTACCTTTTGGCAAAGCTACCACATCTTCAACAGCTTGCTTTTGAGTTAAGCCTTTACCCAAAATTCAAGGGCCAAAGTGTTTCGGGAATACGCTTTAATCTGTCAATAGCAACAACAAGAGTCAAAAGTACCTCTCCCCAAAGATAAATACCGTCTGGCCAAGTTTCGTCTCTATGAGCAGGCAGTTTAGTTAACAGTTCAAGCATTTTTCCACATCAAGTTTCACAGGCGCCTATTCCATGCAAAAATCATTGATATCTTGATTTCATATATAAACTGACTTGAACACTACTAAAATTATCCGTTACATCCGTTGTATCCGTTGCCAGTTATAATCCGTTGCTAATAGTCTGGATTTTTGGTTTTACTTTCTACGAGTTGAAAATGTTCTACAGTGGGGAAGGGGTCGTAGAAGTGGTGTAATATTTTTTTCCACTGTTGGTATTTGGGGGACTCTCGAAAACCAGAAGTGTGTGATTCTAAGGTTTCCCATTTTACAAGTAATAGATATTTACCTTTGACTTCCATACAGCGGTGAAGTTCATGAGATAAATATCCATCACATAGTGATATAATCTTAGATGCTTGTTTGAATGCTGATTCAAACTTATCTTCCATTCCAGTTTTTACTTGCAGCATTACCGCTTCTAGAATCATACATCATATCCCCAACTAAGTTGCACAGGCACCTCTTTTATAGCACAAAATATTGCTGTAATATATAGACAATTACATCACAAAACGGAGTCAGGCGCCCGGTGTTATCAGGTTTTTGAAACCCTTGAATAAGCTGCTGTATTTCTGTATCCTCTAACCCTTCACCTACCTGAAGTGCAGTATCAATAGCTGTTCTACGTAGTCTCCTCAATTTATCTATATCAAGTGCAAGCTTATTTATAGTCGTTTGAGCAGCATCTTGCTTTGTTCCATCCACAGGTGTAATTTGTCCTGACCCAGAATATTTGAAGTAAGTCTCACAGTTAGAGTCTAACGGAGATACCATTAACTCCTCATCATACCAGGCGCCTTTTTTATGTCCACAGTGTACAGGTGTTCGGGGTTTTCTCTCGTCTTCACCTTGACAAGATGCAATCAAGTTTGTGTATTCAAAAGTCAGATTCTTATAAACACTTTTAGGACGAAAGTGTTCAATATGGCAATTAGTACGGATAATTGGACGACTACAGTAAGCACAAATAAATCCTTGTTCTTTGAGCAAAGATTCGTAAACATCGCTTTTAACTGATTTAGTAAACGATTTCCAATCTTTGATTCTACCACCCAGCCTTTGATTCCACTCAGTTAAGCTGCGTGGTTCTTGATTCTTTTGAATATGTTTCATCGATTTAAAATTTCCTTACGTCGGATAAGTACATCAGCACGTACAAATTCGGGGTCATCTTCACCAATTTCACTTGCAAGATTTTGACGCAATTGTTTTGCAGTATCGAGATGACCCTGTTCAATTAATTTGAATAAATCGCTCAAACCGTTTTTAATTTGCTGTGGACGTTCGGAAACATCCATCAAATCTTCCAATATTTGATTACTATCACGACCAAAGGAACTTTCCGGTTGTTCAAGCACAACTCCATCTGGTGTTGCAATAACAACATAGATGTTATCGGGTTTAACGTGACTGACTATTTGTGGGGAATGGGTAGAAACAATAAATTGGCAGTTGGGAAAAGTCCGTGTGAGTCCGGGAATAATTTCACGTTGCCATTTGGGATGCAGATGCAGTTCAATTTCATCTATTAGCACAATACCACTACCTGTAAGTGGGTTGTCTAAATAAGGGTTTGCGGTTGCGAGTCGTCTTGCTAAGTCCCCAACCAAAGCTAACAGACATTTTTCTCCGTCCGAAAGTTGGTTAACGATAAGTTCATTACCATTTTTCTGAACTAGCATTTGTAAAGACGAACGAATCACGCGCAAGTTGCTAAAATCAGGTTGTAACGAAGAAATTGCGTTGCGTGCAGCTTCTAACTGTTGATCTCGGTAGTTAGGTTGGTCACGTCGCAGTTCGTTTTCAAGGTCTTCACGGTTTCTGAACCATTCAAAAAATCCTTTAAAGTCTATTCTTCCTCCAGTTAACGCTTGGTCATATGCATTAACTTGAGCAAATATATTACTATCTTGATTTATTTCGAGCGGCATTTCTAGAACTGCGCGGTTAACAGGGTAAGATACAGCAATAGGTAAATTAACGTTTTCTGTAGATAGCTTTGTAACTAACTCATCTGTATAAGCTTGTAAACTAGGCAACATTTGATTATTACCTTCATCCATCATATCAAGCGCAACAGTTACAGCTTGAATTGCTTTAGTTAAATCACCACGTTTCTGACTTAACGCTTGCAGTTGTTCATCATTAACATCATATAATATAGACTTGATAGCCTCCAAACGTTTCATTCCTGTACTTCTAACATCGCGAACAGAGGAAACACGTTCTTTTTGTAGTGACCAAGTAATTTCGCGCGCGTCATCAACAGATACAGTAATACTACATTCTAATGAGGAGCGCCCCTTCATAATATCCTGTTCATCGAAAAAACGCATTGCTAAAGAATCTTGTAACCTGCCAGTAAACTGCGATAATAAAATAGTCAAACAATCAAGAATACTCGACTTACCTACACCGTTAACACCAATTAGAATCGTTGGCTCATTGGAATTAAAATCAAACGTTAAATCGCTTAAACCACGGAAATTCTGAATTGTCAAGCGCCTGATTTTCATGCTAAGTATATATAACTATATAAAAGATACAAATTTAAACAAACAGTACTGATACCTGTCACTTCTATATTAGAATGTTTTCAAACTTTTGTTGGCACCGTTGGGAAGAATTATATGGTATGCGTTACGGACTATGATGTGAACCAAGGTTCACATTTACATTTATTCACAATTTATTATATAACGTTGGAGGCACATTTCCGACATAAAACCAGTCCGGCGCCGAGGCTCCTTTTTCTGTTAATAAATAAGTTACCCGTATAAAATACGTGTCTGCGGTGACTTACAAGGAAATTATCAAACCAAGTTTTTGTTTAAAATTGCTATAATACGTGAATAAGGTAGGCGCCAGGGTTTATAATTACTTGTTTATATATATCCTCATCTTGCCACAAAGTTTTTAAAACATGTTGAGATGTATTGTAATTGCCAAAAATAGCTTGTTGAATTTTAACGTTTCTTTCACTGGCTAACTTTTCTAAAATAGAAACTGGTGTATTTGGATTGTGAGCAACAGCAATAAGAGTAGATATACTTTTACTATCTAAGAGTTTAACTAATATATCTTTATGTGTCTTGGAATTACTAGCATACGTAAGTTCTAGTTGATATTCACAAGTTTAAATAATGTTTCTTCTTGAGTATTAGGGTTGGCAGCAACGTTCTTTTGTACTTCTGTATCATTATAAGTACTTAATTCTTCTAATAAATCAGAAGGTGCGGCAGGGTTACGTGCAACTATACGCGCGAGTTCAGCACTAATACCAGTCAATTGTCGTAAAATTTGAGGTGAGGTCTTTTCGTTGGCTGCCTGTAGTCGGAAGTCTGACATATGATATTTATATTACGATTTCAGCAATGCCTACACTGAAGTCACTTATTCTAACAGGCATTATATGGCGCCAACAATGGCTATGAAGAGTTTCACAATAATTAAGTTGTAACGAACCATCAGTTGGTGCGTTAAGGCTACAAGTTCTATAATGATGTTGAAATTCCTTATAGCCTTAACGCACCCTACGTACATATTTTCTGTGTGACCTTTTCGTTTGTAATTGGTGTGTGTACTGTAGGAATTTTTGCTAAAATGCCCTTTTTGAGAGGGTGAGGACGTTCTGACCACGGCAAAGAACCCTCTGTATTTAAGTAGTATTTTTCAGCACATTCAAATATACCTTCGGCTTCTGCGGGAGTTAATTCGGGGGGAATATCACCAAAAAGATACGTAGTTTTACTAGGTGATGCAAAGCAAACAACACAAGAACGACTACAAGAACTCATGCACTCGACTGGTTGAATAACGAATTCAGTCTTTAATTGCCAATTTTGAAAGTCCGCTTGCAAGCGCTTGAGGAGCTTTTCGCCACCGCTCTCACCGACACGGTTCCCATTTTCCCACTTGCTGGCACAAGTGGTACAAACAAAGATTGTATGGATGCTCATCTATACCTCGTAGATTGTAGCTTGGGTTGTCTTTTATTTCTCGGCGGGCATTCTGACTAACAAGGAGAAAATTTGCCTTAGTTACAGTTGCGGGACAGCGCCGGACTCACACCGAACTTTCCCCGTTACCTCTAGTGGGTTATACTCACAAAGAACCGAAAGTTAATATAGATAGTAACATAAATACGGTTTGCTTGATAAATTACAGTAATTTCCATCATACAAATTTATCATTGACTCGCGCGTTGATTTAACGATGTAGAGATTGCTGACAATCGTTTTTGCTATAATAGGTAATAAACTTAAACTACAAAATGCTGAAATCAAAAAAATCTAACAACCAATATCGTGGACATAGCATCGAAAAAGTTGGTCACGGAAAAAGGGCAGTATTTCAAACTACTATCAATGAAAAAGAGTGGTCTGCTGTTACAGAAACAGAAGTAAAAAGAGCTATTGACGCTTGGATTGATGAAGGAGAGGAATTAGAAAGTCTTTAAACATCATACCAAACATACCGATGAAAAGAGGTGGTATTATACCATCTTTATTTAATCATGCAACATTTGACAACGACTCGTTGTCAAATTTAACTTATGGAAATCAACCTGTATAAATTTTGCCTAAATACATACCTAAAAAATAGGCAATATTAACTTTAATTTGTCTCACAAGCTATTCCATCGTTATTTCTATCAAGACTGCTTGCCCAAGGATTAACTTTTACATCAATATTGGTAATACCGCGCGCACGCAAATCTGTACAGCTACCAGACTGTTCTAAAATAACTTTACCATCTTGAGTTGGCGCCAGAGTTGTTTTACTAGAAGTATTTTTAGATTGGGCACCGCAATTTAAAGCGCGGAACTGAGATACTAAATTATTAGCTTTTGCTTTATTTTCAGTAATACTTTGTTTTACAGCTTGATAAAACTCAGCTTCAGTAAGCTTTTCAGTCGCTATTGAATTATCTTGAGCAACTGCCAAAGCTGCAACTTTTGTGGTGTATTCTTCATCAACTTTACCACAACCAATCGATGAACTAATTTTAGCCGCTAGCTCGCTACTAGAAGGAATTTGCTTTGCTACTGGCGCCGTTTTTGGAGTTAGTGTAGGTAATGTCTGTGCTGGTACTACTGGTTTAAAAGGTTTTTGAGTCAGTGGAGGTAATGTTTGTGCTGGCACCACTGGTATACTTAGTGTAGGAATTGGCGCCGCTGTTTCTGTAACTCGTGAAGTCGTTGTAGTCGCTTTCGTTTCTATAACCTTAGGAGTTTGGCTCAAATCATGATTAGCTTGAGAGCATCCCACCATTGTAAGCAATCCTAGTTTTAAAATTATTATCTTTTTCATATTGATTTTTATACATACATATACTCGTAAAAACATAATATAGCAGTCCTACATGATTTGTGAAAAATACCTAAATGTAGAGACGCGACATGTCGCGTCTTTACAACGTGGGCACCATTATTCTAAGACACATATCAGTACTGAAGTACTACTTTATTTGGATATGGGATTTTCCGCATTTATAAGTCAAGTCAGATATAGCGTGTAAATCAACTCTAATTCTTTCACAGAAAGGAACTCATTATTTTTCATGCGTTACGTTGTTTGTGTTGTTAGGGGTAGCTCCTTAACACTAAATGCCTATAAATGCACCCTAAGTAATTTATACTTATAAAACAAAAGTATTGTTATAACAACGAAGTGGCGCCTGTAGTTGAAAAATCAGGTTTAAATTCTTGCTGTGCTTATCTTCGAGCTATTATTACCTTTATAAATATCAAATTCATTAAATTTCATCTATAAGTGCCTGTAAGCCTTGATTTTAAAGGATAATTATCTATTTAAATTCAAATTTAGCACGTAAAGTACGGAAGAGCCGACTAAATTTAGCAATTGTAATTCAAAATATACGTTCTTGTACTCGAATTACAGGCGCCTCGAGCCAAGTTGATAACGCGCAAAAATTATCAGTTTATTGAGAATAAAGCTAATTAATTGACAGTAAAAATCTAATCTCACAAAAAAGTATTGTTTCTTATTAAATCAGACTTTTGATTCATGCATAGTACAAGCGTAGCTTTTAAAATGAAAATAGATTTAAGTTTTAATTAAAGCCCTTTGGAATAAGAGTAGGTTGATAAAGCGATGAAATGTGCAAAAATTTTATTGACTACTGCTGTCATAAGTTTAGGCGTAATACCTCAATTTCCTGCAATGGCGGCAAATGGCGAGATTGCTTGTGATTCAATCGTCAGAGACAATGGTTATTCAGTAATTAGCAGGCAAAGTGGTGAACCTGTTTACCGTGATGGACGAGTTGTTAATTATACTTATGTCTATCGTATTCGGAATAATAATGATAGAGATTACAGAAATGATAGAAATGATAGAGATTACAGAAATGATAGAGATTACAGAAATGATAGAGATTACAGAAATGACAGAAATGACAGAGATTATAGAAGAGGTACTCGGTATGGGCGTAATGTTGTAACTTGTGTTTGGAATGCAAGACGTGATTCAGCCAGACTGATTTTACGTTAAACCTACATACGTACTTTTGTACTTAGAATGGTGCCCGAAACGCATACCCTAATATTACAGGCACCTTCAATAATTACATGGAGCATATTTAATGGCGCCGATAACTCCTACATGTATATAGTGTGCCTACTGTGGATAAAGACTTGTACATATCAATCAGTTTGCACCTAAAGTTCAGGCGCCATCCCTCAGAAACTGCTTGCAATTTACAACACATGTTACTGGCCTGCGACCAAGGTTTTATTTAATTGCGCGCGTCCCTTTTGGCAGGAAAATGGAATCTTCGGCGGCGCCTCTTTCAGCGATGAAGGTATTCGGCAGGTTTATTATCCGGGAGCATCCAGTTTTGGCAGGCAGTCAGGCTAATTTTACTGCAATGAATCTGTTAGTAAAAAATGATTTAGGGAATCCTAAGTATAAAGATTTAATGGAGATAGGATAATGAAGGTAGCTTCTGTGTGCTTGGGCTTGGTCAGTGAAATTTTGATAAGTGGAATATTTCTACCAGCGATGGCTCAGGTGATATCGGATGGAACTACCAACACCACTGTCAACCCTAGCGGTAATAATTTTACGATTCTTAATGGCGCACAAAAAGGTAGCAATTTATTCCATAGTTTCAGTAGTTTCTCTGTACCTACAAATGGCTCGGCAACTTTTGATTTAAAAAACACGCCTGATATTACCACCATATTTAGTCGAGTTACGGGCAGAAATGTTTCTAATATTGATGGGTTAATTCAAATTCTCAACAGCAATAATTCTGCAAGTTTATTTTTGCTGAACCCGAACGGGATTGTATTTGGAGCCAACGCCAAGTTAGATATTGGCGGCTCATTTTTGGGGACAACAGCTGATAGTATTAAGTTCGCCGATGGGGTGGAATTTATTGCAGTAAATCCTGTGGCACCATTATTAACTATGAGTGCGCCAATTGGCTTGCAGATGGGACAAAATCCAGGAGCGATTACTGTGCAAGGTTCAGGATACAGCTTAAATATTGCGAGTATACTTTCTCCAATTATTCGCACTCCTAGCCTGACACAACTCGAAGTAGAGTCTGGAAAGACTCTGGCGTTAGTAGGCGGTAATTTAAATTTGAATGGAGCAACCTTGACAGCTGAAACTGGTCACATTGAGTTGGGTAGTTTGGGTAGCTCAGAATTTGTTGATCTGATCTCAAAGACTCAAGGGTATACATTGGGTTACAGAAACGTAAACAGTTTTGGGGATATTCAAGTTACCCAAAAATCTCTAATAGATGTCAGTGGAATGAATGCTGGTTCTGTTCAGGTGCAAGGTAAGCAGATTCAATTTACTGATGGCTCTCTGTTGCTGGCACAAAATCATGGTAATCTTCCTGGTGGCAATTTGCATCTTCAAGCATCTGAAAGCATTAATCTGATCAATGCAGTGAGCGGTGTTCGCAGTGAAACCCGAAGCCAGGGAACTGGTAGCAATATTAGTGTTATTACCCCTAAACTCAATCTCTATGAAGGGGGGATATTAAGTAGTAACACTTATGGAGGATCTAACAGTGGAAATATTCAGGTTAACGCCAAAAACTTAGAAATATCTGGCTTATCGCCTAATAACGCCACTGGCAGTTTTATAAATACCAGTACCTTTGGTTCTGGAAATGCAGGTAACATTTTTGTCCAAGGTGATAGTTTACTTGTATCCTATGGTGGTGGAGTGTCTTCCGTATCGCGGGGTGTTGGTTCTAGTGGTCAAATTGTGGTTCGCAACCTAGATACCACTGTGCAAAGTAGTAATAGCTCTCTCTTCGGAACAAGAATTGCCTCAGTCACTTTTAACGTAGGCAATGCTAAAACCTTAACCATAGATACTGCCAGGTTAAAAGTTATAGATGGAGCCTCGGTGGGCACAAGTTCATATTTTATAGGTCATGCTGGGGATGTAAAGATTAACGCTACGGAATTTGTGGAAGTTACAGGTTACAATCCCTTAACACCCAGTGCTATTAACTCCTCTGCCCTGATTCTTAACCCAGTACTGCAACAGTTATTTGGGTTATCAAAATATAAACTGACTGCTGATGCTGGTACAATTGACCTGACGACACCAAACCTCATCCTCAAGAACAAAGGAACTGTGACCGTTACCAATCAAGGTACTGGTGATGGTGGCAGCTTGAAAATTCATGCCAATACTATCAAATTACAAAATCAAGCTTTCATCGAGGCTAGGACAGAATCCGGTAATGGGGGCAATATAGATTTACAAGTAGTTAACTCTTTACGGTTGCGCGATAATAGCCAAATTACTTCCACTGCAAGCGGTAACGGTGACGGAGGGAATGTTAACATGGGAGCACCAATCATTATTGGTTTAGAGAATAGCGATATTATTGCCAATGCTGTGCAAGGAAAAGGAGGCAATATTGCCATTAACACTCAAGGCATTATTGGTCTGGAATTCCACAACACCCTCACTCCTAGGGAAGACTTGACCAACGATATTACAGCCAGTTCCCAATTCAATGTTAGCGGCACAGTGTATATTAATAATGTCGGTGTTGATCCTAATTCTGGCTTAGTTGAATTACCTGCAAATGTAACTGACTTATCACAACAAATAACTACAGGTTGTTCAAAGACGACGGATAGTAGTTTTATCACTACGGGACGCGGTGGTATACCTCAAAACCCCAATCAAGATGTGAGGAGCGATCGCACTTGGTCTGATGTCCGCAATCTCAGCGCATATCGCCATAATCATCAAGCTACAGCCCAAATCCCCACACAGGCGGAAACTCTGGTGCAAGCAACTTCTTGGCGGCGTAATACCCAGGGAAAAATTGAGTTAGTTGCTGATAAATCTCCTACTCAGGTGCAAACATCTTTAACCTGTGCTGCTGTTTACCAGGATTAATATTACCAAACAAAACCTTTAAAATGTTAAAAATAACCGTGAAAGAGCCAGAGTTAAAGAATATGGTCGTACAGAAAGACGACATAGCAGCTTTTATATTGGCTTATACGGTGAGCCACTTGCGGTGGACGGGTTCCCCGGCATAAGCAAAGTGGCGAACCCGAAGGGTCAAATATGGGTCGATTTTAAACAACCTTGTATTGAATTAGTCAAAGAATTAATGAAATTAAATCCTAATAAGCGTAAGTATTATCAACAAGGTATAAGAGCTATGAAGCTTATTGAATCTATGTTGTAGGCGCCTTTGTCACCCCTTCAGGTCATTTACATAAACCTGAAAATCAATTAAGTAGGTAGGCACAATTAAACAGAACTATGTAAACTTATGTTTGGTGATTAACACATCTATCTTGCTCAAATTAATTTTTAGGTACTAGAGGTTGAGCAGAGATATGAACCAAAACGCAAATAGAGGCCGAAAATGCTTATCCTACATTAGTTTGATAAATTGCTACTTGATTGTAGGCAACGCTGTTATAGGTAACGAAAAATCAAGGGTTTTCAGTCCCTATTTCCGTTAAACGCCCTTATCTCGGCTCAACCTCGGTTTCACCCTGAAAAATATGATATATGTCTACCATCATCTTGCCAAAAATCTTATTAGCTTGGCATTTTAATTGTTAGTTTAGCATAACAACTACTGAAGAACCTTATTTTTAACAAGTTGGCAGTATCTACCACATGAACCTATCCCACTATTCTAAAAATTTTAATTCCTGCTGTGAAACGTGCCTGGAAACCTTGATTTTTCGTTTTCAGTTCCCAATCAGTTTAAGCTTGGTAGCACAAATATTATTAGTGGGATAGGTTCATTAATGGCTGTATAAGGTATTCTCTAGACTATAATGCTTATTAGGTTTGCGTCCTGGGGGCTGGGCATTCATTTAGAGTTTAGGGTATTGTCAGCTTTACATGACAAATTTCGTACAGCGCTCACCGAAGGTGGGCATACGGCGACCGCAAAATCCTTAATAGCACTTTTTTTGCGGTTGCTACTCCAACTCAGAAAATAACAATAATTCTTTAATTACTTCAACTTATTTAGCAACATCTTAACATGTTTAAATTACTCAGAATCAAACGCGGATTAATCTTACTGTTTTCTTCTTTAATTATAACTATTTTGGTGATTTTAGGAACAAGTCAAATAAGTACAGCAGCCCAAAAGCATGAAGTGCGGGGTGTGTGGCTTACTAATGTTGATAGCGAGGTACTTTTTTCATCTCAAAGTCTAAAAAAAGCATTAAATCGTCTCAGTAAATTAAATTTTAATACTATTTATCCTACAGTTTGGAATGGTGGTTATACACTTTATCCTAGTAGTGTAGCTCAAAAAATCTTTGGTCAATCTATCGAGCCAATTCCAGAATTAAAAGATAGAGATATTCTTCAAGAAGTTATTAAAGAAGGACATAAAAAAGGTTTAACTGTTATTCCTTGGTTTGAATATGGGTTTATGACTCCCATAGATTCAGAATTAGCTAAACGACATCCCGATTGGTTAACTAATCGTTATGATGGTACTAAAGTTGATAGTGATAATCAAGCTTGGCTTAATCCTTTTCATCCAGAAGTGCAGCAGTTTATGATTGATTTAATCATGGAAGCTGTAGCTAGATATGAACTCGATGGAATCCAATTAGATGATCATTTTAGCTTACCTTCTGAGTTTGGTTATGATGATTATACTGTAGGAATGTACACGAAAGAATTAAAGGGTTTAGTTCCTTCTAAGGATTTTTATGAAACTTTCTGGGTGCGTTGGCGTGCTGATAAAATTAATGAATTTATGAAACGTTTATCGGCTAAAATTAAAGCTGTTAAACCAGATTGTATAATTTCTATTTCCCCTAATCCTTTACATTTTTCTTTACCTGCTTCTTTACAAGATTGGTTTACCTGGGAAAGACGGGAATATATTTCCGAAATAGTTTTACAAGTATATCGTTCCGATTTACCTCGTTTTGTGACAGAATTAGAAAGAGCAGAAGTTGATTTAGCTAAAACCCATTTACCCGTTTCTGTTGGCATTTTAAGCGGTTTAAAATCTGCTTCATTACCAATTAATCAAATTAAATCGCAAGTTGAAGAAGTACGCCAGCATGGTTTAGCCGGAGTCTCATTCTTTTTCTATGAAAGCCTCTGGAATTGGTCAGATGAAGCCCCTATTGTACGAGAAAAAGTTCTTCAAAGAATGTTTCCTAATTCTGTATCTCGCGGATAAGTTTGCGAGGGTACTAACACCCTTAACTCCCATGCTTTGGTGCTTAGAGCGAATTGCAACAATAAAATTTAGATTCAATTCATCTAGTATTTGAATAAAACTTTTACTGCTCTCTTCGTATAAATTATCTGCTAGGACAATATTAAATTTAAATTCCATCGCGCGCAATTGTTTTATTCTTTTCGCTGCAATTTCAGATTTAGTTAGGTATTTATCTCCTGGTTGGCGTAGATATAGCCAAGCTGTCATCAGGGGCAAATAGTATAAAAGCTCAGTTTGTAGTATACGGTAGCATAGCTAAAACCCTTATTATGCGCCTACTAAGGGTAAAAATAAGTTGCTGTCTACTCATCACAGACAGGCGCCCTTTCCAACACCTTAATTATTTTTACCGCCATCCATTTCAAATTCAACTTCTTGTCCAGTTAGTGAACAGGAATAACCAGATACGGCGCCTTAAAATTTCCATACCGTAACTATTTTTCGACTCCAAGTATGAGTCATTCGACCATAGCAGCAAGACTTTCCACCTGTATCAATGAATTTATGCTCTGCTATATCCCTCCTGCGCTATCACAGTCGAGTGCAGTTACGTTTCCACTTCTACCACTTTTAAAGCGGTAAGTACCAGAGGGTTTTACTGTTGAGCAATTATTTCCGTATTGAATAATTAAGTTACCGTTTTTACTCGTATATTTTGTACCAGCAAAGCTTGGAGTCGCCGCTAGTACTGCTGATAAACAAACAGTTAAACTAACTATTAGCCTTTTTACTTTCATAGGAACGGAAATACTAAAAAGCCCTGTAAGTTAGATATTATCAGCAACTCGTGCGCCAATAATAACTTGTAACGTATTTGTAACTATGGCAAAAGGTATTCGCCGAGATATCAGCATTAAGAGACACGTTGTAAATTAATATTGCTTCCTTAACCAATACCTTCGCCAGATTTCGGAGTCATAACGTAGCATCAACGCTTCTAGAATTAAGGCTTTTTCGTATAAGAGAAATAAGCGCTATAATTTCCAGACTAGTTAAAAACTCTGTCCCGTTATTCCACACCGGGTTTTTAGATTCAAAACCTTGGTGTATAAGGACTCTGAGGTCAGCGTATAGCAGACAGATTCAATATTTTGTTTGACTTGAAACACTGACGGCAAAAGTATTTTTGCCAATCATATTTTTGGCGAAGGTATTGCCTTAACTTTATTGGTTTACTAATTTCACTAAAAGTGATAGTATAAAAATCAGAAATTTTAGCGATAAAAGCAAGCTTTTATTCCAATATTCCTTTACACTTGCCCATAAATGACATTTTTAGGGTATGTTTCAATTGTCGGAGACATATTCAGCTTGTAGCTGAAACCCTAGTTATGTTAGCTGTTCTGCCAATTTATTTAATATAGCTTTACAACGTTTTCCATGAAAGCTGGTATCTTGGCAGACACCCATCTAAACACTATGTCGGAAAGCTCTTATGTCAATCGAACGTCAAAGATTATTTTGTTGTGATGCTTGTGAAAATCATGAGATGGTTAGGTCTTTCGGAACCTGCCCAAAATGTAACAAAACGTGGAATGGTAAAGGTGATGGTGCCAGTCAAAATTACCGAAATAATGCTTGGAACATATGTAATACCTGCTCGCAAAAACACGGACTGTGTGTAGTATGTTGTTCGAGCATTCCACAGAATCGATTGGGCTTAAAATAGCGTCAACTCGGTAACAAGCTGAGGTTTTGAAGTGGCTGGCTTGTTACTAAAACTACTGGACGAAATACCTACCGAAGAAAGTAACAAATCTACTTCCACCTGTTTATTGGTGTCCAAGAAAGGCGCCTGAGTTAAAAATTCACAAGCTGGGGTACGACTAGCATTCGCGCAGAAAACCGGGTTAAGACATATTACATGAGTAATACAAGCCTGTGAGTTAAGCTGAAACCCTTATTTTATCGTTGAGTAGTCACTTGATGATAAGAGAGCGTAAATGATAATTTTCTGGATAGAATCCTTATCTAATAAGACTTTCAAGCTTATCCCGGTTTTCGGTTCGCCTACTACTCAAGCCCCGCATTGGGTAGGGTGCATGAAAGCTATTACTATCAAGCAATGTAACGCCAAATACAGTGCTTTCACGCACCATTAATACGTTAAGTAAGCAACA
>NZ_JBXXZH010000113.1:0-29227 GCF_059640475.1 Calothrix sp. CBUCES-K 9914 | reverse complement strand
ATAGTAATAGCTTTCACGCACCCTACTCCAATTTATTGGCGCCTCAAAATGCGTGAAATAGTGCCATTCATTGGTTGGGTGCGTGAAGGCTACTAAAATTTTAAAACGAAGCGCAATTACTTGTAGCCTTCACGCACCTTAAATTTTTTGATCAATTACAAACAATTTATTAAGTATTATTGCCGGGTTTGTTTTAGTGTTACATCACTAGCAAAGTCGGCATTTTGACGTGGTAGAATATAAATAATTCAACTTAATCCCGACCGGATTACCGTCTAAGATAGCCGAATGGGTGCCAAATTTTACCGTACTTCGGCGTGTAGTGATGACTGAATGAGAACACTTTAATTTACAGAAATGGTACAATCTGCTCCTCCCGCCGTTGAAACTCGTAAACCTTCCAAAGTAGAAGGACTAAAAGAGCGTAGTAATTTTTTACGTGAACCAGTTGCTACTGAGTTACTTCAAGACACGAATCACTTTAGCGAAGACGCTGTACAAATTCTGAAATTTCATGGTTCGTACCAGCAAGATAATCGTGATAACCGCGCCAAAGGTCAAGAGAAAGATTACCAAATGATGCTGCGGACACGTAACCCAGGTGGTTTTGTACCCCCGGAGTTATATTTGACTTTAGATAAACTAGCTGATAAATACGGTAATCATACAATACGTGCTACCACTCGCCAAGGGTTTCAACTACATGGGATTTTAAAGAAAAATCTTAAGCCATCGATTGCTGCTATAGTTCAAAGCATGGGTTCAACGTTAGGCGCCTGTGGAGATGTGAACCGTAACGTCATGGCGCCACCAGCTCCTTTTAAAAATAGACCTGAATATCAGTACGCTTGGGAATATGCCGAAAATATAGCCCAACTACTAACACCACAAACAGGAGCTTACTACGAAATTTGGTTAGATGGTGAAAAAGCTATCAGTGCTGAAGAAAACCCAGAAGTCGTAGCAGCACGTCAAAAGAATGGTACGGGTACAATTGTTCATGACAACCCAGAACCTATCTATGGTACACACTACATGCCACGTAAGTTTAAAGTGAGCGTGACAGTACCAGGAGATAATTCTATTGATTTATATAGTCAAGATTTGACGTTGGTAGTCATTACCAACAAAAAAGGTGAGCTAAAAGGGTTTAATGTATTTGCTGGTGGGGGTTTAGGAAGAACTCACAACAAAGAAGAAACCTTCGCGCGTACCGCAGACCCAATTGGTTACGTCAAAAAAGAAGACGTTTACGACTTGGTAAAAGCAATTGTTGCCACACAGCGCGATTATGGTGATAGAACCGACAGGCGCCATTCTCGATTAAAGTATTTAATAAACGATTGGGGAGTTGACAAGTTCCGCACGAAAGTCGAAGAATACTTGGGTAAACCTGTCGAACCATTTAAGAAACTCATCAAGTTTAGATATCATGACTTTCTGGGTTGGCACGAACAAGGCGATGGTAAATTATTCTTGGGTGTTTCCATCGACAATGGACGTGTAAAAGACGAAGGTGACTTTAAGCTTAAAACAGCATTGCGCGAAATCGTCGAGAAATACAACTTACCAATACATTTAACACCGCATCAAAACGCGCTGTTATGTAATATTGCACCTGAACACAAAGAAGATATCGAAGCAATTCTTAATCGTAATGGTGTAGTTACAGACTTAGAGAAAATTGACTCGCTAGAAAGATTTTCTATGGCATGTCCTGCTTTGCCCACTTGTGGTTTAGCAGTAACCGAGTCTGAGCGCGCGATACCATCATTTTTACAACGGATACGAGCATTATTAGATAAAGTCGGTTTGCCAAATGAACATTTCGTTACCAGAATGACAGGATGTCCGAACGGATGCGCGCGTCCTTATATGGCAGAACTAGGATTTGTCGGTAGTGCGCCTTTATCGTATCAAGTTTGGCTTGGTGGATGTCCAAATCAAACTCGACTGGCACAACCGTACACCGAAAAAATGCACGAAGACGACTTAGAGACTTTCCTCGAACCGATTTTTGTATTGTTCAAAAAGTCACGTAAGAAGAAAGAAAGTTTTGGTGATTTTTGTGCGCGCGTTGGTTTTGATGCTATTCGCTCCTTTAGTGAAAGCTATCAACCAGGAGTTGAAGTCGCAGTTAATGGTAAAGGCGCAAAGGGTAAAAAGAAATAAATGTTTTCGTTACCTCAGAACCTCTTTTTCACTGTCTGGTAAAAACATTTTTATACAATTAAAATGTTAATTAAATAAAGACAGTGGTAAAAATATCCACTGTCTTTTTACTAAGTTTAAATTGATTATTAAAATCATGAGTCAAAATAAGTAGGTGGGTGCTGAAAAACGCAACTGGATTAAGAAATATAAATTGGCTAAAAAGCTTATCTTTAAAGCATTTACGACACTTTACATAAGTTTATATAGTTCAGTTTAATTGTGCCTACCTACTTAGGACAACAAGCCCAAGCAGCACTCTCGAATTCTAAGATGGTTGGTACAAAAAAGTTTATGGCAGAACTTAAGCGATTGGCTGCGCTTGATAATGATAGTTGATAGTATGGCGAAACTTGATACAAGCGGCGCCATTATTATTTAATTCGTATGAAGATTTTTATGATACAATTGCATTGACAGCGGAATGGAATGGTCATAATATGGCACTGAAAGATCACTTTCGACCTCCTTTAAGCACCAGGCGCCACTGGCACAGTTTTCATAATGCTTGGTCAACATATCTTGCCGACGATTTAAACCAGTCTCTTCCAGAGGGTTATTTTGCAGAACCAAACGCTCAATTTGGCATTGAAATTGATGTAGCAGCTTTTCGTGAACGAATTCCTGTTAACCCAGAGCGTAAAACCGCAGAATTGCATGAATGGACACCAAGTTCACCCACCGCAACCCTACCGTTTCAACTTACTACAGATATCGTTGAAATACAAATTTTTAATACTCAAACAGGACCTATGCTTGTAGGCGCCATTGAATTAATTAGTCCTAGTAATAAAGACCGTCCTTCTCAGCGTTCAGCATTTACCTCTAAATGTGAAACCTATCTTCAACAAGGAATTGGGTTAATCATAGTTGATATCGTTACAACATTGAATGCGAATTTGCACAACGAATTGATGAATCGTTTCAATTCGCAAATTGACCCCTTAGACGCTCAGTTGTATGCTGTTGCATATCAAATTACTCAAGATAATCAAACCCCTTACCTTAATTTTTGGCAAGAAGCGTTTGCAGTTGGGGGTGGTCTTCCCATTTTACCCCTCTTTTTGAAGGGTGGATTTTATTTACCAATAAATCTTGAGCAGACCTATAATCACACCTGTGTTCGGCAACGAATTCCTGAATCTTTTTAAACAAGATAATATTAGACAAAAATACTGACTACACTCAAGATTGTCCTACCTAATAATTTATGAGCATCTGTAATTTATCACTGTTTTGAAATAATTTTATACTAGTAGGTGGTTGAGGGTTAGGTGTTACAGGTTGTAACATTAGACCTAACCAAATAACATCATGCCATTCACCACATTTATATCCAGCATTTTTATAAGTACCAGCGTGCTGAAAACCTAATGATTCATGCAGGCGCATACTTGGTATATTAGGTTGTGTTACACCTGCGTATGCATTGTAATAACCTTGAAGTTTTAAGACTTTAAATAAAGTTGTATATAACCTTTTTCCAATTCCGATACGTCGCACGCTTTCATGAATATACACACTGACATTTACTGACCATTGATAAGCTGCACGTTCATGATGTGGCGCCGCATAAGCATAACCCAAAACTTCATTATCAGAACAATACACCAACCAAGGATATTGAAGAAGAAGTTTGGTTATACGCTGTTGCATTTGTTCAATAGTAGGCGCCTCAGTCTCAAATGTTGTTGGTGATGATAGGCAAAACGGAGCATATATGCGGAGAATAGAGGCAGCGTCATCAACTGTTGCAAGACGAATCATAGAAAAATCAGAATATAAAAGGATTAATATAGCAATCATAAATCATTTTTGCAAAATCAGATTACCGACTTCTTTAAGAAGTGGGTAATCTAGGCATAATTTTTTTACTTTGCGTCTTTCATGGTTTGTTATTAAATTTAAAAAAATTATTAAAATATAGATATTATATTTAATCTACATGATTAATTATTAAGCAGTTCATCTATATAATAGTCTTTAATATTAGTAAAAATCATATCTATCTAACGAACCGCAAAGCACGCTTCATAGCACAAAGGAAAGAAAGCAGAATATTGGTTATAATCAAAGCGAGCATTAGATAAAATAGTATTTATTGATGCAATCATCTATATTTGTATTAGAGAACAAACAAAAAGGGAGTTATTGCTACTGTTACCGCTAAAAAGATTTTTGAAACATCTATCGTGCGACATATTTACCATATTAAACTTCCAAAAACAGTGGGGTAATTCATGAGTAACAACGATGATAGACCTAATAACGCTTCACAGCAAGGGATTTTACCACAGGTTGGAGCCACAACAAAAGGCGCCGTAGCCCTTGCATCAGAAGTTAGAGCAACTCAAGACAAACAGAGCGTGAAAGTAGAATCTGAAGTCACTGTTAACCTTAATATTAATGGTGATAACTATACGCTCGCGCTCGAACCTCGCGTGACTTTACTTGATGCCTTACGTGAACGGTTACAGTTAACAGGTAGTAAAAAAGGCTGCGACCACGGACAATGCGGCGCCTGTACTGTCATAATAGATGGGCAGCGCGTTTATTCGTGTTTATCGCTGGCTGTAATGCAGGAAGGTAAAGAAATTACAACAATTGAAGGTTTGACTCAAGGTGATGACCTTCACCCAATGCAGTTAGCATTTATTGAAAATGATGGTTTTCAATGTGGTTATTGCACTCCGGGTCAAATTTGTGCTGCGGTAGCGTTAATTGATGAAGTTAAGCAAGGTTGTGCGAGTGTAGTTACAGAAAATCTCACTGAAAGTTTAGTTGACAATTTAAATGGGCTGCCGCAATTAGCAAATCTTTCAGAATTAGAAATTCGCGAACGAATGAGTGGTAATTTGTGTCGCTGTAGTGCTTATAACGGTATTGTTGCGGCAATACAGCAAGTAGCAGGACAGGTGCCACCAGAACCAGCAGCGATAGTAATGGTGCAAGGACAAGAAAAACAATCATGAAAAATTTTAACTACACGCGCGCAACTACAATACAAGATGTTGTCGATAGACCTTCACAAGCAATACTTATTGCAGGTGGTACAAATTTAGTTGACCGGATGAAGGTTTTTCTTGACCAACCAACACAAGTTGTTGATATTTCTCGTCTTTCACTAAAGAAGATTGAAAGTACTGATGATGGGTTAAGGTTAGGCGCCCTTGTTACTAATACTCAAGTAGCCGACTTTCCTCTTGTGCGGCAAAACTATCCAATATTGTCACGGGCAATATTAGCAGGAGCATCGCAGCAAATACGTAACGTTGCTACTGTTGGCGGAAATTTGATGCAGCGTACTCGTTGCCCTTATTATTATGACACTGCATTTGGTTGTAATAAAAGACAGCCTGGAAGTGGATGTCCCGCAGCAACCGGAATAAATCGAATGCACGCAATTTTTGGGGCAAGCGATAAATGTGTTGCTGTAAACCCTTCGGATATGTGTGTGGCATTAGCAGCTTTGGATGCAGTTGTTGAAGTTGAAGGTGTTGATAGTCGGCGCCAAATACCTTTTAGTGAGTTTCATCGTTTGCCCGGTAATCAACCTGAACGGGATACCGTACTTGAAGATGGGGAAATTATTACTGCTGTAATATTACCAGCAAATAGCTGTCTTTTATTAAATGCCAAATCGGGAGTGTATTTGAAATTGCGTGACCGTGCTTCTTATAGTTTCGCGCTTATTTCAGTAGCAGCCATTCTCGATATTGATGATAACAAGATTCGTAACGCCCGGATTGCATTAGGTGGTGTTGCACATAAACCTTGGCGTACACAAGAAGCAGAGCAGTTTTTGGTTGGTAAAGCTGTTGACGAAACATTATTTCAACAAGCTGCTGAGTTAGCACTTCGCAACGCTCAACCGTTAGAGCATAACAAATTCAAAGTGGAAATGAGCAAACGTGCTATTCGTCGCGCGTTAATGGTATCAGCAAAGGGAGGTGGGATAGCATGAGTCAAGTTATGGGGACATCGGTTAGTCGTAAAGATGGTGTTGCAAAAGTTACTGGTGCCGCGACTTATTCAGCGGAACATCAACTGGCTAATTTAGTTCATGGATATCTTGTTACATCAACAATTGCCAGCGGAGAAATTTGTCATATTGATACAAGTGAGGCTCGTTCATGCCCTGGAGTTATTGCGGTATTTACGCACTTAAATGCACCCAAAATATTTAAGCCTACAAATAACTTTGGCAAATCAAAGATTTATGAAGCACGTTTGCCTTTATCTGATAATCAAGTTCATTATGCAGGGCAAATCATTGGGCTTGTAGTTGCTGATACTTTTGAGCGTGCGCGCGATGCTGCATTTCGTGTCAAAGTAGATTATAATCCGCAAACGCTTGTTATTGAATCTAGCAAAGCTAATTTTAAAGAGGCGCCACCTAATTTTGGCGAAGAAATGAAGTTTTCAGTAGGTGATGTCGCTTCTGGTATGGCAAAGGCAACTGCCAAAGTTACTCAAACTTATAAATCTTCTACAGAACTTCATGCTCCAATGGAACCTCATGCCATTATTGTAGACTGGCTTGAAGGCGATGGAGTCACAATATACGAGCATAGTCAATGGGTTTTAGGATCACAACGTACCTACGCAGAATTACTAGGTGTACCAGCAGAAAAAGTACGAATTATTAGCCCGTATATAGGTGGTGGTTTTGGTTCTAAAGCCTTTCCTTGGTCACATGCTGTTCTTTGTGCAGCAGCAGCAAAAGAAATAGAACGACCGCTAAAAATAGTTTTAAGTCGGCGCCAGATGACAGCTTTGGCTGGACATCGTTCAGAAACAGAACAAATAATTCGTTTAGGCGTCACTGCGGATGGTACGATTACAGCGATTGACCATGAAGTAAAATCAATAACATCGCCCGTAGATGTTTTCACAGAGCCTTGTACGAGTATTACTCCTGTAATGTATAAAACTGACAACCTGCGATTAATGCAGGAACTGGCGGTAATGAACGTTGGAGTACCCACTTTTATGCGGGCGCCAGGTGAAAATCCGGGAATGTGGGCTTTAGAATCAGCGATGGATGAACTCGCATGGAATTTAAAAATTGACCCTGTAGAGCTACGACTTAAAAACGAAACCAAAATTCATCAACGTAAAAACCTACCTTTTAGTGCGAAACATTTTGCGGACTGTTTGAAAGTTGGCACCGAAAAGTTTGGTTGGAAAGACCGAGCAAAAGAACCGCGCGCTACAAGTCATGATGGAAAGTTAATTGGTTGGGGAATGGCAGCGTCAACATTCCCAGCTTTACGCAGTGCAGCTTCTGTCAAAATTCGTTTATTGAAAGATGGTACAGCCCATGTTTTAACTGCTGGTAATGATATGGGGACTGGCGCTTACACAGTAGCAGCAATAGTTGCCGCTGAAACATTACAATTACCAGTAGAAAAAATTCGTGTTGAACTTGGTGACTCACGACTTCCAGATGGGGGTATGGCAGGTGGTTCGATGATGAGTGCATCAATGGCGCCTGCTGTAATGGCAGCATGTCAAGAAGTTTTAAAACAAGCAGAAGTTGAAACAGCCCAAGAAGCATTTGCACTACTTGAAAAAACTGGAGGCGCCGCATTTGAAGCAACAGCATCATCGGCGCCAGGAGAAGAAAGTAAGAAATTTGCCTTTCAATCATGGGGCGCCCACTTTTGTGAAGTAGCTATTGATGAAAGTATTGGTAGGTTGCGTGTAACTCGTTGGCTTTCAGTAATGGATATAGGACAAGTCATCAACGCTAAAACCGCAGCAAGTCAAATACGTGGTGGTGTGATAATGGGTATAAGTCACGCATTAATGGAAGAATGTCAGTTTGACCCAAATATTGGTTATCCAGTTGTATATGACTTAGCAACATATCACTATGCAGCACACGCCGATATTCCTCGTATAGACGTAATATTTGTTGGTGAGCCTGATACTAACTTTAACCCTGCGGGAGTTAGAGGAGTAGGAGAAATTGGTATTACAGGAGTTTCTGCTGCAATAGCTAACGCTGTGTATCATGCCACCGGTAGGCGCCTGCGAAGTTTACCTTTAACACCAGATAAATTACTGGCATAGAAAGAGTTAAATCCCCCCAACCCCCCTTAATAAGGGGGGCTAAGAATAGCTTATTATTGTCTTATTAAATATGGCTAAGAATAGCTTCTTATTTTCCTTCTCAAAAAGGGCTAAGAATAGCTTCTTATTCCCCCCTTATTAAGGGCGGTTAGGGGGGATTCATTTTATAAACTTAGCTTAATTGAGTATTATAGTAGTAAATGCTTAAAGGTATGATATTATGAGAGATGTATCAATACCATATTTTTCTGAGAGACAAACAGGTCAAGTAATAATAACCTTAAACGTAACCAATCAAATTGATAAAATATTAGCCGAACATAGTTTTATTTCCCAAGAAGAAGTCCGTTCCATTACATTGACAAATATTTTAGTCGATACAGGTTCCACATTACTATGTTTACCCTCATCTGTGATTACTCAATTAGGTTTAGCCCAAAGAGGAGAAGTAAACGTAGAAACAAGTACTGGAATACAAAAAAGGCGAATATTTAGAGATGTTGACTTATATATTGAAGGGCGCCAAAGTACTTTTGACTGCTTAGAGCTAACAGAAGTACAATATGCTTTATTAGGTGTGATACCAATGCAACGTTTAGGACTTGAGCCAGATTTAACAAACCATAAATTACGATTGTTACCTATGAATTCTGAGCAAAGTTATCTTACAGTTTTGTAAAAAATTTAGTAAAGTGGGCACTGCTCAACTTACAATTACTGGCATATCCACTTATACCAATCATTTAAACCTTCACCTGTTTGTGCAGAAACTTGAAAAACTTGAATTTGTGGATTTACTTGCCGCGCGTATTCAATACATTTTTGTACATCAAACTGTACATAAGGTAGCAAATCAAGTTTTGTGATAATCATTATCTGACTTGCGCGGAACATGTGAGGATATTTAATAGGTTTATCTTCTCCTTCTGTTACCGAGAGAATTACAACTTTGGCATTCTCACCCAAATCAAATAATGCTGGGCAAACAAGATTACCCACATTTTCAATCATCACAACAGAATTTAAAGGTGGGTTTAGCTGTTGTAAACCCTTATCTATCATTCCTGCATCTAAATGACAACCTGTTCCGGTATTTATTTGTACAACTTTGCAACCAGTTTCTTGGATTTTTTGAGCATCATTAATAGTTTCTTGGTCGCCTTCAATAACGCTAATTTCTAGTTTTTGCTTTAAATCTTTGATAGTGCGAGTAAGTAGAGTTGTTTTCCCGGCGCCAGGAGAACTCATTAAATTTAAAGCTAAAATATTTCGTCCCTTGAACCAACCACGATTTTGAGCCGCAAGTAAATTATTCTTTGCTAAAATATCAGCTTCTACCGATATTGTTGTGCTGTGAACTTGAGCATGAATATGGGCAGGTTCAGAATGTGTATGTTCATGCTCATGATGATGATGGGTATGAGTGATAACAGTACCATCAGGCAAAACATGTGTATGATGGTGATGATTATCATCATGAAGCGAATCAACCATAGTTACTTTTACATCTCCATCATCCGAACAGCCACAGGTAACACACATAAATCTTATATCTCAATTTCTTTTATTTTTAACTCTTCACCAGCAATTAAATTTAACTCCGTACAACCACACGTACATCGACCAAAAGGTTTTTCAAGCAAAATATGTGTACCGCAGTTGCGACAACTAGCCAAACCAGGTATCTCTCTAATTTGCAACATGGCGCCTTCTAAAACAGTTCCCTGCGAGCAAATATCAAAACAAAATTTAATTGCATCAGGTAAAATTGCCGATAGTTTACCAATTTCTAATAAAACACGCTGTACTTTCTTACCTTCAGCATATTCAGAAACAATCGCTACAATATTTTGAGTAATACTAAGTTCATGCATAACTAATGTAGGTTGGGTGGAACGAAGAGGAACCCAACATTCATATTAAGTTATTTTTTAAGTTTTAGGACGGGCAGGGATGCTATAAAAAGTTTTTTACAAACGACTTATATTGTTTAATAGTTTTTCAGCAATGGGAATATCGGTGTTTCTGAAGCAGGCGCCTCAAGAGATGCGATATCATCCGTTTTACTTTTCTTCATTTTCTTCGTTTTAGCAGAAGCTGCATTATTTAATTCTGTTTCTACCGTCGGCGCCGCTCATCAATAAAAGTTGGGAGCAATGCGGCGCCTTTTTGTTGATTCCAATGGTATGCTTACTTGCGCCAAGTGGTACTAGTGTGCAATTAAATTGTCATTTTGACTCTTATTTTCAGAAACAGGCTTTAGTATATTATGTTGCGGAGTACTATCAATGGTGACTTTTAATCGAAAAGGTGTCATATCTAAAACTACTGTTCCATCAAAACCTACAATTGCAGCTATTAAAGCAGTTACAAATATAAAGTAACCGATAGTTACAAGATTGAATTTTTTATTAGATAACATTTGATTCCTCTTATTAGAATTTATTGTATTCAAGACATCAAAGCACATTACTGATAATTAGATTAACAATTAAAATGACAATTTTGCACATGTATCAATTTTTTAATATAGATCAATTAAACGATGTTGAGAATGTAAAGCAACACAATTGTTTTGTATAAACTAATTTACTTAACAAAAATTAACATCTTTTTTTCAAGGTATATCAAAAAAAAGATACTAGTAGTTCAAATTTTAACTTGAACATTATTATTTTTTTTGCTAGTCTCAAATAGCTGATTGAAAAATAGTACGTTCACATGGAATCAATCTAGTTTGTTTAAAAATAAAGATTGATTTGTTAAGATACATATTACCTTTCAGTGATTATCAAAAATTTGATATATCATACTGCTTGCTAGCTAAATAAATTTTGGTAGCATTGTATGCATCCAAAAAAGTGTGTTTTTTATGAAAAGAAGACCCATAAACCTCGACGATATATCTCGTCTACAGGAGTGGATAATTCTCTGTTTACATAATAAAGAACTATATGGCGGACAAATTCCAAAATATATAGAGAAAGCAAGTAGTAATACGCGAAGAGTAGGGTGTGGTAGTCTATATCCAGCATTAGATGATCTTGAAAGAAAAGGTCTTATTCAATCAAGGTGGGGAGAACAAAGACTAACAGAAAGGAAAAATGCAAGGAGAAAATATTATATTCTTACCTCCGAAGGTGAAAGAATTGCAAATGAAATTGATGATTTCTTTTATCAGTTAAAAGCAATAAATTTACCTCTAGATACTATTTGACCAATTTTGAGGGAACTTTGGGGACAGAAATGCTATTACGTTTTACAATTTACAAGCTGCTTATCAAAAAGATTGAGCAAATCCGTGATTTTAGCGTATTGTTCTTGAATGAAGAGATGCAAGGTGATTTATGGGAGTTTTGGAATGAATTAATTGAACAAAAGAAACCAAAAATTATTGTTGAAATTCTAGTTATACATAGGATTGTAAAATTGCTATATGCAAGATTACTAATTGCTATCTCTAGGCATAAATTCCTTCTGTACGATAAGATTTCTAGTAATTTGTATCAAAATAAAAATAGTACAAGCTTTGGCTTAGATTATCAAAATAAGCATAATCAAGCTAAAGATTTTTTCGCTTATGATTCATTAAAGTCAGATTCTAAATGTGAAATTCTATCTAAGAAGAGAAGAAAGCATAGGAACTGTACACTCAATAAACCTTTGCAAAAAGCCACACTATATCGAGTGGTTAGTGTATTCATTGTAACTTTTTTGGCAAGCATCATTAGTAAATGTGGCGGTTCTGCTAAACCATTGATTGGTTATAGTCATAATTTGGAAAACAAAATACATTCATCAATACTAACACCTGCTGCCGCATCACCTCCCAAATCGTCAATGCACAACTTTAAACGAAGAAAATTTGAAGACAAACAATTACAAGCAGAAGAGCAGCAACTACAAGCGGAGGAAAAACAACGACAGGCAGAAGAACAGCAACTACAAGCGGAGGAAAAACAACGACAAGCAGAAATTGAACTCAATAACTATGAAGCGATGTACTGGTTGAAAATTGCACAAGAAAGGAGAAAAGAAGCAGCACATTGGTTGTGTGAGGCTCAAGCATTTAAATTAATAGCAAAAAATTTTAGACAACGGTATTTTCCAAGCCGCACAAGCACGTCCGGGTAAGGAAGTAGAAACGACTTATCACAGTGATGCCTCGAAGACAAAAGAGGTCGGTGGTTTACTATTATCCTGTTATGGAGGATTCAGTAAATGGGACAAGGTGACAAAATACAAAGTACGGTATTGTGATGGTTGATTAGTAAAGTTAGTAAATCCAGAAACTGTATTTTGACCTCTTCCATCTATAGTTTCGTTGTATGGTAATATCGGTGCCTTAAAACAAAGTAAAATCAGTGTTGTTCGTCCAGTGCTAGCTATGAGAGTAAAAAGAACAAAAGTATACTTAGGGTTTGCAGATACTCTCGCATTTGCCATTCGCCAAATATGAAACAGTTCAGTATCAAGCGCGTTTTTGTGCATGAGGAGCGCAGTGAGTGGGCGCCTGGATAATCTGAGAACGAATTGTTCTCCAAATGTACTACTGAGTAGTATATAGGCAGAAAGTGAGAGGCACCTGAATAATTTGGGAACCAATGGTTCTTAAAATGTACTGTTAGATAGTACAAACTTTTTGTGCATTTCAACGTGGAGCAGTGAGAGATAGGTGCCTTGCATTTTTCAATGTTATATATTTATATAGTATATGTAGCGTATGTAGTATAGTTTAAAGTTTTACCAATGTCAACAGAACAATACGAACAAAGCCGTACTTGCGACAACTGCGGCTATGAAGAAACAAGGTTTCTCGACGAATTAACCGCAGCCTTTGAAGAAACGCGCGCTTGGAGAGAACCATGTCCTCAATGTGGTTTAACAACATATTTTGGTGAGAGTTGTTCAACCCCACCACTTTCACGTTCTATATTGTCTGTCTGGGCAACCAATGATAAACTTTATTTTTCGCAACAAGATGAAGACTTAATTATTGCTTCTAGAGACAATTTAGAGCTAATTTTAGAGTTTTTAGATTCGTCTAGTACTAATATATGCAAAAGGAGAGTGTTAGCTTCTGCACTTTATGTACTTTGGTACGATAGTTACCCCAAAACTAGCGAGGTAGTTGCCTTTTCAGTTGTTTATGAGGCGCCGAGTTCAGATGGGTTGAACTTTAATGAGGAGGAATATTCGGATGAAACTGACTTGCAATCTTCGTCCGAAAGTAATTTCTGCTCTTTTCAACAAGTAAGCCCTGAAAATTTTTATGATGAGGAATTTGCTACCTTAGTTGCATCTGAAATCAAAAAACGGTCGCCGTTATTTATTGAATTAGGAGTTGAAAAAGGCTCTGAGTTTGACGAGCCACTATGGTATTTGAGCAATTATCTTAGAGATGCATTTGAAAAATACGCTGCTCAAAAGCATTCTTTATAAGAGGCGCAGTAAAGATAGAACACAACTACGGCACCGTTGTAATTTGTCTACCTCAAGAGTTGCAACGCTAGCTTAACGTTCTAACTTATACGAGATATTAATCAACTCTAGTAAATGTAGTTGTTGTGTCCATCTTAAGAGGTTTGTCTCCTAAAATAATAGCTTTGGCGTTATTAGTATAATGACCACCAGCAACAAAACTCAACCAAGCTTTTTTTCCTACATATTGTTGAGCAAAAGTAATAGAGTAATTGCACTTGCCAGTGTTAATATTTCCACTTAATTCATTAGAGTAATAAAATATTGGGGAACTAGATAAGAAGACGGCTTGAGGTTCTATTTCGTTGCTGTATAGAACGACACTTAAGTCTTTACATTTAAGGGCACCTTTAGATGCGTTGCGACCAAATCTAACTTGCACTTCACCGTAAATTTTTGGTGAGAGTTTTTCAAAGTTTGCAGGATTTACCTGTAAAACAGGCTTAATTGGTTTTCTTTGAATTTGGGCACTAGCGATTCCAATGCTGCTTACAATTGAAATAATAACTGCTATTGTTAAAACACTTGTACGGATGAAGTGAAATTTCATAATTACCTTGGATTATGTACTAGTATGAGTTTTGACCTCAGCCTTGTACTCCTAGGTATGTTCGGCGCCATCAATTTATGCACTTAGCCTCAAAGTTTGTTAAAGCGAACTGTATTAATTATGGTAGGGTAGTGCGCGTTTCATTCGAGCGATAATTAGTTCATTATAGAGTAATGCGCCTGCATAAAGTCTTGAAAACTTACATATATTGTAGAAATTGTAGATATAAAACAGAAATGCAAAAATCATTCTTAATTTCAACTACTTGCTTGTTAGTTTGCGTTGCAACAAACCTATTTAACTTTTCACCTTTTTTAGCTCAAAGAAGCTGGCGCCCGTTGATTGCTTATGAATGTCAAGGCGGAGAGTGAAACTATTTTTAAAATAGTTTTGAAGAAAGATAAAGCTTATACTGTTCAATCACGCGAGGTTAACACCGACCCTAAAAATCCACCTAAAACTTTACCTGGTGGTAGATATGTTTCTTTCCGCAAGGGTTTCAGGTTCAAAACTGGTGAACTGAAAGATCAGTCAATCTTGCGTCAAGACAATAATATTTATCTAGTGGCAACATCAGATGAAGCTAGAGCTGCGGAAGTTGCTGCTGCTGATGGTGCAGCTTTTTGCAAACAAATCTAACCGAACAATTCGTAAAGTCTTTGAAAAATTGGCACGCTCATACACCTTTTCCGTCGAAGCTCCAAACATTTGATTATAATTGGCGCCGATATTTCCCCTGCATTTTTCAGATTTTTATGTATTATAATGTCACTTGTGTAGTATAAAATGAAGTTTTACCAATGTCAACAGAACAATACTCACAAAGCCGCACTTGCGACAACTGCGGTTATAAGGAAACAAGGTTACTTGACGAGTTGAGCGTATCTTTTGAGGAAACAAGCGCTTGGAGAGAGCCATGTCCTCAATGCGGTTCAACAGATTTTAGTGAGAGTTGTTCGCGTCCGGCTCTTTCACGTTCTATATTGGAATTTTGGTCAACTAACGATGGACTTTATTTTTCGCAACAAGACCAAGACTTGGTTATTGCATCTAAAGAGAGTTTAGAAATAATTCTAGAGTTTTTAGATTCTCCTAGTACACATATATGGCAAAGGAGAGTGTTAGCTTCCGCACTTCATGTACTTTGGTACGATAGTTATCCTAAAACTAGTCAGATACTTGCCTTCACATTTGTTTTCAAAGAAGCAGCTCCATGTGATTCCAATTCTACTTTAGAGCAATATAGGGATGAAGTAGATTTGCTGTCAAGCGAGGAAAGTAATCTCTGCTCTATACAACAAGCAAGTCCTGAAGATTTTTATGATGAGGAATTTGCATCAAAAGTTGCATCTGAAATAAACAAAAGGAGACCGTTATTTATTGAATTAGGGGCTGAAAAAGCTGAAGAATTTGGCGAGCCATTATGGTATTTAAGAAATTATGTTAGGGAAGCATTTGAAAAATATGCTGTCACTGGCGCCTAAAACTCCCCACATTACCGATTAAACCGCGCGTAATGTGAGGAAAGTATCGGCACATTAATACCATTAATTGATAAACTAGGAGGTAAAGGCACCCTAATAAAGATTGCAACAGCGATTTTTGGATGTGTCACGATGGTGGCGTTAAAACAGAACGGCGCCGCTTAAATCCAAAGCTCAAGCACACTAATTAATGAACAATTTTGTTTGTGAGTCCGGCGTATAAAACCTTAGTATCTCAAGTATATTTTTGTACTTGATAGCTGGGCGAAGTTTCGCTCGTATGGAAGATAGGCGGCTTCTAACGTTACACGAACGTATAGCATTAAAAGATTGGCGCCCTGTTATATATAGACAAGTTCATACAAATACGATTTGTCTCCCTTTCGACTTACCCAAACACCAGCGGGTGGAGATGAACTGTCTTGCTCGGCGATGGCAACTTCCGAAGGGATTGCAACAATATCGAGCTTCTCGTCCACGCATACCCAACCGTGCCCATTAACTAGAGTTACCCAAATGTCTAAATCTTCGCGTTTCCATGCTAATTGTCCCTGAAATGGTTCACAAGGGTTGTAGCGATATACAACATTGTCGATCCGGCGCCTGAACTCGAAGCTTCTACGATTATTAGTAGACATTTTTTCTTAGCTTCAATAACCTTATACGCTTGCTCTGCTGTAACTTTCTATTTTATGCATTATTTACAAAAACTAATGTTGTGCAGGTGCCAATAAATGAGGGCGCCTGAATCAAAAGTATCAAGCAACGAGCAACTCCAAAGCTTAAGGATTACCTTTGACAGGGTAACATTCTTTGTCATTGCAAGTTATTTTATTTACTCCCTCCCATCTGCCATTTTTCGTTGGTGGTGTTAGATTGGCGCCTGCCCTAACCAATGCACAATCATAATTTGAGGTTTTACAGAATGCTTGAACCTCCGATTCTAAAATTGCTTCTACTTTCGACCCTAAAAAATTTTGTTTTTCAAGCTTTTGGGCATAAACTAAAGCATCGTCTTGTTTTTCAAACATGAGTAATTTGTTACGATTCTTATAAAATATTGTATAAATTCCTTCTGTATTATTAACTGTTTTAAATAGTAATACATATATCGTATTACTAGGCGCCTGTACAACTAAACTACTATTGCTGTCTTCTCGATTTTTTAGTTCTGTAGTACTGGCATTGCATGGAAAAGTTGTAAGAGTTGCGATTGACAGCAAGATTAAGCGTAGCAAGGATTTGTTCAACATAGGATATAGAAGTTTTGGCGCCTTATATACTTATATCTCCCTCTGGACGGTCAACTTATGCAACATCTACAATATGTTGTAAATATCAAGCTAGTAAATTATTTTAAATTATGCTAGCCAACTTCAAGAGTTGTTACAGCAAATATATGGTTGATAGGTAAGTTAGGGGGCATGCGAGTATACATTCTTGCACATTCCGATACTGGCTCCATTCCAAACCGTTGAGCTAAAGTAATTGCAATTGGATTCGCATCGGGTATATCCATAAATACAGAAGCATCTTGACTTTTGGCAAATAAAGCGAGCAAAATTTTTTCGGCAATCTGTTCTGAATCGGCAAATAGCGGTCCAATCCGAAAACCAGTATGGCTCTGCCGGATGACTCCATAACCAACAAGAGCATCGTTGCTCTTAATGCCTAAAGCAATATGATGCTCTTGTGCAATCCAAGATTGCAGGAACTTTGAGCGCTCTCCCGGAAAAAATTGGCGGTCATAAGCAACTAACAAAGCACACGGCACAGTACTGAGTTCCACAATATCTGGAGACAAAGTGCCATTAATGACGCCTTCATAACGGATATCATTATAAGCAATTTGGAAACCTGATTTTTTATAGTTTTCTTGTTGAGCTATTACACCATCTAAACCGATATTTCGTTTTGCTCCTAAATATGAGACTGCCGAAGTCCAAAGTTGCATACCATACCCGTGTCCACGATATTCTGGTTTGACGATATAAAAACCAATACAGCCAAAATTATCATCATAGGCAACAGCGGAAATGCAACCTATAGGCTCGCCGTTCAATTCGCCAATAAAAAAACCTTGTTTGTCGATCTGGTAAAAACACTCGGCATCACAATTACCTGGGTTCCAGCCTTCCAAGGCTGCCCAAGCAATCGCCAAATCTACTTCTGACCTCTTCATGAGACGGATTGTAAAATTGGATACTGTCATAACGTCAGATTATATCTAAAGCAACTTAAATCCAAGAAAGTGAGAACAAATTGTACTAATAAAATATGCAGGCGCCTTAATATCTAATAGGCTTGACTGTAAACAATTTATGCACTTCGGTAGAATGCGAACAAAAAATCATTGAAGCGAATACTGCTATTTGGTTTACACACTCGGTATTTATCGCTCGTGGATTATGCTACGTATAGTACTGAATTCTTACGACTGTAACTCATCTCCAATCTGGAATTAGCAGCAGTGTAAATTATGTTGGCGCCCCAAATAAAGTAAAATAAGCGTTGTTCATTACCTGTTTGTCTTTTACATAAAGGCACGCTCACGGTGCTAGCACTTTATGGTTATTAAACACTTGCGAGTAGATGGCGTTTGGTTTACAGGTGAGCCAAAAGTACTAATGGGTCAGTAGATAGTACGTTCCTTACAAGGGGAAGGCGCCCTAAACAAAATAAAATAAATTTTGTTTATACACTGTTTACAGTTACAAGGAGAATCTCAAAATGCGAAACAGAAGAGGTGGTGCGTGTAGAAACCAAGAGTTAAGAGAAAAATTAGACCCGATGGTAAAAAGTAGGTTAGATAGTATTCCTTATGCAACAAAATTAAAACTATTAGATGATAATCAAGTTAAATTAAACCTACAGGACTACGCAAAGTCAATTAGAAGAAAAATAGAACAACGTTGTACGAACAAGTTAACTGAATTTGAGAAGTCAATGATTAACCAAAACTTTCTGAGGCTTTTTCCTGATGCAATTGTAAAAGCCAAGAATCATTCGATTGGCTCATAGTACATTAAGTAAATTCATTGTTAATATAATGCGTCGATACCTTCTTCATTAACTTCAAGTTGAATATATTCACCAGGTCTAAGCAAAGCAGCTTCGATGAAATCTACTCCCAAAAAATCAATACCGTCATCAGAACCAAACGATTCTTCTTTTACACGGCGCCATTCATCGAAGGGTAGTGTTTTAGGATTACATTCCCTTGCATATACTACAAATGCTGGTTTTTCTGGGGTCGCTTCTCCAAGGGCGCCGTCATGTAGTAAACCTGGTTCGCCGTTCGAGATAAGATAAATACCTTCGTCTCCTACAATTAGTATTCCTGGTCGCTTTGTACTTTCTTCTTCATATATAGCTATATGGCGATTAGAGTTTTTAGTATGTTCGAGTATTTTCTGAACATCTCGTTTTAAAAAATGTAATCGCATCAGTTACCGCTCCTTGATTGCTTCGGTTTGATTGATAAATTTATATGTATGTTTGGGTAAAGGTGCCTTTCTTAAGGTAGCAAACAACGGGCATTTATCAGCATTACTATAGGGAAAGCGATGCAGCCGAATGTGGGCACCTGTGCCAATAAGTACCGTACAAGTAAATACCTTAATGGGTAGGCGCCTGTGTCGCAGCAAGAAAGGCACAGAATACAATTATAACTTTTTGAAAACTAAATAACGATATAAAAATATAGTCGTCCGCAATTTCAACATACTACTGTCGCTAAGTTAACTAAGCATGTGCTAGGTTAATTATTGAGTGGTAATGTTTAATACTAAATTACTTTTCGTAAAGGAAGTAAATATTTATGGTAGATATTTCTCAGGCATTTGGAACATCTAGTGAAACGATATCGACTTTTTTTCAAAAAGCAGGAGTTGGATATTATATTCCTTTGTATCAACGAGAGTATAGCTGGGGTGGGGAAAACGTAGAACAATTGATAGAAGATATTTGTCGTGGCGTTGATATTCTTCTTTCTGAGGATAAGAACTCTATACGATTTTTAGGCACAGTTATTTTAGTTACAGAGCGAAACAAAAATAGTATTGACCCAGTAGATAAGCGCGCTTTACCACCAACTATAAACAATGTCATTGATGGACAGCAGCGTATTTCTACCATTGCCTTAGTATCTTGCCAGTTATATAAACGTCTTCATGAATTAGTTGAAAAAATGCCAGATGATAGTGAATATGATGGCATAAGAGAAGCATACCAATTTTACAAAACAAGACTTTTAGCAATATTTTCTTTAGATTTAAACCGAGGAACACCGTCACTAAAACCAATCATCATTCGAGGATCTCAGGATAGATGGACATATGATGGTGATAATGACAATTATAAGTCAGATGTATCTTCATATATAGCCTCATTTATAGGTGCCATTGCAAGTAATGCTAATTTGAATAACCCAAAAGCAAAAAAAAATTCTTTAGTTAGTAGAAATATATCAAGAATTAATTCATTATTGAATAATGTTGAAAAAGCTCATGAATCCAATGATAATGAAGATTTCCCACCAGCTTGGGAAATATTAGACAAAATGTATGAAGTAGACTTATGGAACTATGAGCGAGAAGATTTAAAGTCTCTAATTAAAAACCGCCAAAATCCAATGTCTCCTGTTGAAAAGCGGATGTGTTCAATTGTTCAACTTTTTGCTTTTTGTTACTATTTGCTTGAACGTTGTTGTTTTACGTTAATTGAACCAGTGTCTGAGACTTGGGCATTTGACATGTTTCAATCGCTCAACGCAACAGGAACACCCTTAACTGCACTTGAAACTTTTAAACCATTGGTAGTTAATAATGTTGTTACTTCAAATGGAGGATTTAAAGGTTCTAAATCTGAACAATATTTTGAACGTGTAGACAAGTTACTAAGCTCATCAGTAAGTGCTTCTAGTAAAAATAAAATAACAAACGAATTTCTGACTGTATTCGCTTTAGCACATGATGGCACTAAATTATCTACTCAGTTTAGCGCACAAAGAAGATGGTTAATAGAAAAGTATAATGAATGTGCATCTGTAAATAAGAAAGAAGAGTTTATCCGTAGAATGGGAGATTTAGCAACTTATTGGCTAAATGCAATCGATTTTGATTCTTCTCGATTTACAGCTATTCCTGAAACAGAGAATGTAGTAGATGAACATAAAAAGCAAGCAGCTTTGTGTGTAATGTACCTTCAGGATGCAGGTCACAAAATGGCTAATACTATTTTAAGTCGCTTTTATGCTCTTGTTATAAGAAAAGAACAGAATGCAGATAATGAGTTTGTATTTGCTTGCAAAGCAGTTGCTGCATTTTTTACGCTTTGGCGCTCGGCTTTACCCAATGCAGGACTTGATGAAATATATAGAAAACTGTTACGTGACCAGATGTCATGGGAGAAAGGTAATTCTGGAGTAACTGTTAAAGCGCTTAAAAAATACTTAATGGAAGTTCTGATTGATAAAGGTATAGCAACAAAAGATGATTGGAAAAATAAGGCAAAGTCTTATTTAAGATATGATTATGTCCAAAAAGTTTGCAAATTTGCTTTATTTGTCACGTCACATGATACTATTCCAGATAAAACTAATCCAGGTTTAATGAAAATTGGCAAATCTGGTTGTAGCCAATATTTAGAGCCATATAAATGGCGCGCTGAACATTTTAAGAGTATTGAACATGTAGCACCTCAACGTCAAAAATTACCAGATAATTCACAGTGGGACTCAAAGCTATATGAAGATTATAGTTATCAGCAAATCGGCAATTTAACGCTTTTACCAACAGATATTAATAGCTCTGCCAGTAACAAGCTGTGGATTGAAAAATGGATATATTATAGTCATTTAGCAGAAACAGACCTTGGTAATTTAGCAAATTTAGAAAAGCTTGCAAATGACAATGGAGTAAACTTAAAACTAACTACAATTAATTTGTTAAAAAATACTCCCCATAATCATCATATTATACCTGTTGTTGAATTAGGAATGACAGGATTATGGGATAAAGCTTTTGTAGATAAAAGGACTGAGCGTATATGCGATATTCTTTGGGAACGTATGCATCAATGGCTTAGTGAATAAGAGCATAGAAGCTTTATTATATTTCCTTTGAAAGTGAACCTGCTCTTATCTTAAAACGCTTGACGAGTTAAACTAACTGCTTCGGAAATTATTTTAGCTGCGCTTTCAATTTCATTTGGAGTTGTAAATTTACCAATACCAATGCGTAGTGCCCCTTCTACATAATCATCTGGTAAACCCATTGCAGTAAGTACATGCGAAGGTGTTTCTACACCAGACGAACAAGCGGCGCCTGTAGATATAGCTAATTGGTGTCTAACTCTAGCAATAACTGCGCTGTTAGGAACACCGGAGATAGAAATATGGAGATTACCTGATAAGCGATTTTCAACATCACCGTTAACCTCTAAACCTGGAATACTTTCCTGTAACAGGGTTTGTAACTTGTCTCGCAATGAGGCAATTACCTTCTCATCCTCTTGCATTTCTAGCAGCCGCAGACGACAAGCTTCCCCTAACCCAACAATACCAGGAACGTTGAATGTACCTGAACGTAGTCCTTTCTGATGACCACCACCAAATAAGATAGGTTGTAGCTTGTGACCTTTCCTTACTACCAAGGTGCCGGAACCCTTGGGACCATATAACTTGTGTGCGGATATAGCTAAATAGGTAATTCCCCAGTCTTCAAAGTTTATAGGTATTTTGCCTACAGATTGCGAAGCATCACAGAGAAACGGTATTTGATATCTTTGGGCAATGGCGCCAACCTCTCGAGTTGGATAAATATTTCCAATCTCGTTATTTGCTGCCATGACGCAAAGTAGCGACACTTTAGAAGCACATACTTTTTCAAGATGCTCTAAATTTAACTGTCCTTTTGAATTAACCTCAAGATATACAATTTCTGCTAATCCCTTTTTGGCAAGTGCGTAACAAGTATCTAAAACAGCTTTGTGTTCAACAGGTAGAACCGCGATGCGAGGTGTATCAAGTCTTTTGTCGTATGGAACACAACCTTGAATTACTAAATTAATACTTTCAGTGGCGCCAGATGTAAAAATTACTTCCTGATGTGAAGCATTTACTAATTTTGCTACATTCTTTGCAGCTTGTAGAACAGCTTGTTTAGCTTCTTCACCATAAGTATGGTCTGTACTACTGGCATTACCATATACTGCGGTCATATAGTGTAGCATCAATTCAGCAACTCGTTTATCAACAGGTGTTGTTGAATGGTAATCAAGATATATAGGAGCATTTTTAGAAGTTAATGTATTTTCCATACGTAGCTTGATATATACACAACCTAATATTACTATTAACTGATGGGAACGCGATAAAATATCTCTGAATAATTAGGTACAGATAAAGCATAACGGTTAGGTAAGAAATAACGTAACCAGCGCATTAGTGTTTGCCATGCATAACTAGCATTAAAATCTGGACTGCTGCTACATGGAAGCGATGACAGAAAATCTCGTACAGCGCCAAATCGTTGTGGAGTCACAACAAACATATCTACTTGTCGAATAATTGGCATCTGTAATAATATCGCTCCTACATACACATTAAAGGCGCCTCTTGGTAGGTTGGGAATCAACTGTAAAGCTTGTAAATCAGATATTGCAGCATTAGCAGAGGTTGTACTTAAGCGCTTTAATTGTCCAGAATAAGCTAAATATAAATCTTTTGGGTTACGCAGGGTTGGTATCCAAACCTTAGAAGAAACACTTTGAATAGATGCTTCTTCTATATTGCTTTCAAACTCTAATATATATGGTGTTATTTGATGAGTTGTCATCGCTTCTACAGTTGCCGACATTTGGTTAAATAAACTTTCATCAACCTGAATGCATCCTGCTAAAAGCTCTATCTCAAATAATCTTAATTCTGTTGTCACAGCTAGTGCTACAAGAAGCTCTAAGTTAGGTTTGTTTGACCATCCAAGGGCTGAAGCTGTTAAATTAGCTGAACCAACAAGACAGTTTGTGTCCGCACGATAAAACTTCGCGTGTAGGTCAGGTCTTAATAATAAAGACGATTTGGGACGAGCTTTAATAACAGACCACACCTCCAAATCACTTACACCAGCTAGAATTTCCTCTGGGCGCCAGCGCGTAATACATATCAGGTTTACATCGTTGGGTAATAGTGACAGCAGTTTGTTTAGCACGGGAGCTTTTATAAAAGGCGCCGTGAGTACAACGTCTTTTTGAGCTTCCGCGCATAGTTTTTCTAACTGGTATCCTAGTGGCGCCACAAGTTAATCATCTTTTTCTAAAAATAATCTAGCCATACTTCCCCAATTCGCTCGAATCTCAGCAGCATCTTGACGCCGTTTCCCTTCTGGCTGTTCATCTTCGTAACGTGCCCAAGCCCCTAATAATAATTGTAAGCCTTTTAATGAATTACTTAGACGAGAACGTAAAGTTTCTGCATCTACGTCGTCAACATCTTGTTTTAAAATTTCCATTAAATTGTCATAAGCAGGATGTCTAGTATTTAGTAAAACTATAATTGCTCCACCTTTTGACTTGACAGTGAAAAAAGCTGGTGTATCGGTATCTGCTTCTTCAAATATATACTTAAAATTACTATCAACAGTTGTTGCGGCTAATTCTGTTGCATAATTTTTTGTGAATCCTTCATTAACCAAGGCTTTTTCGATAATCTCTTTTCGCTCTTGTTTTGGTAAAGACTCTTGTATATCACTGGCACCTTGATGTCCTTGCTTTTTTCTTTCTTGTGTTACTACTGTTGCTACTTCCTCAACTTTTGGACTAGGATAACGTTTAGTACTTGCGCTGCGAGTTCCTTGAGTCTGTGCGTGAAGTATACGACGAATAGAAGCAAGCTGATTCCTAATTCTTAAAGCAACTTCTAACAGTGGACCTCTTGGGTCTTCTTCTTCTTTAAATTCTTTTTTAAGTTGAATAATTGTTTTATTATCTTTTAGTAAAGATTCAACATCAACGTTTAATACTTCTTGAAAATTTCTTGCTGATTGTTTATTATTTGTTACACCAAATAAATCATCTAACGCTGGTGGAAACTCAATCTCTACACCCCACCATCGTTCTGTTGGATTGTAATGATTCACTAAAGTTTCATCTAGCTCTAACTCCCGTCCTGCTCTGACAACAGATATACCCAAATTATTAAATGCGTGTTTCCCGTGAGGAAGACTTCCTGGATTTTTTCCACCTTCAGCCTGTCGTGCTTCTTCCTTTGCATGGGAAAAACGTAATATAACAGTATGAGTCTCCCCACGAAAATCAACATTTATTGGAAGTTCTGCTCCCTCTCCATCCGCTTCCCAAGCCTCGAACATAGGAGTTTTATCAAAAGGAGGAGGACACGATGTTTTTTTCATTAAGTATCCAGGGTCGTTTGGCAAAGCATTTTTATATTCAGTAACATCATTTGTATCGTAATCAAACACTTTCATCCGGATATTAACTTTACCATTTTCTAAAAATTTGCGATATATCCTACCAATGAGAAATTCTGAATTATCTATGATAGCAGTGCCTTTTTTCCAAATACACTTATCAATATTTGACCAGACTACTAAAGTCCCAGTTTTACCAAATATATTACCAGCTTTGAACCACTTTTGAGGTATTGACTTCGCTATTGGTTCTGGTACTTCTGTTTGATGTTGCTGTTTTATTTCTTCTAAATCTAAATAGGTGTAAAGAGCTTTTTCTATACCGTTTTGCCAACTCCAAACTTCTACTTTCTGACATTGAGAAACAGAGGAAGATGGTAGCCCCATTCCAAATCTACCAATACCCGTGTGCTTTGATTTTTCTAAATATGTACCATTCCCAAACTGTAATGCTAAACGTAAAACCGTTGCATCCATACCGCTACCGTTATCTAAAACAGCAATCTTATAAATGCGAGAACTTCGACGTTGCTCCACCATACTTACTGTTTCCGCACACAGCAATTCTACTTCAGTGGCACCTGCCTGTATCGAATTATCCATCAGTTCGGCAATTGCATAAGCAGCGTTTTTGTAACCATTATCTCGCATTGCTTGAACTGCTAAATGTGCTGGAACTATATCGTGTGGATTGTTAGACATATGTTTTACTGATAACCCCTAGTGATAATCGTTATTATTTTGTCCTATTTCTATTTTTCCCTAAAATTATCTACAAGTATTAAATTAATCTGAAGTTTACAAGAAATATTAGTAACTTTACAGATGAATTATAACGAGTTTTCTATATTTGCCCCTAGTCCCAAACATCCTCCCAGTTATGAAAAGCTTCTGTAATAGAACCAAATCCAGGTAAAATGCTATCAACGACAGTTACAATTTCAGCAGTTTTATTTCCACCTGCTTTCACACCACGGATAGCACGCCCAATCATTTGACTGTAAAGAACAAGCGACCTGGTAGGACGTGCAATTACTGCGGCACTTGTTCGAGGCGCGTCAAATCCAGTACTTAAAACACCGTAGTTGCATAGTACTTTTATTTCATTAGATATATCTTTATAACTGTTTATTAACCGTGAGCGTTGTTGTGATGGAGTGGCGCCTGTAACTGAAGATGCTTGATAACCTCTAGTTTGCAACACTATAGCAAGTAAATCTGAATGTTTTACGGAAGCTGCAAAAACTAATATTCGTTGGTGACGTTCAACTAGTTCTTCTACTTCTAAGATAATACGAAGGTTACGTTGTTCATCTTGGGCTAATTTATCCAAGATACTTTGGGGTAAGTCAAGCTCTTCCTGAATACGGTCTAAGTCCCTAGCGGTTACTTTTGAGTTACCACTGTAATAAAGGGAACGAAAGGAAGGACGAGCAAGATATTGTTCAGATATTAGATAGTTGATTGAGTTTTTATACCCCGGTACTTCAAGGGTAACTTTACGCTTTGCAAAAAAATCTGATAACTGAGCATCTTTATTAATATCTCTCCAAGTTCGTCCCGGTGTGGCAGTCAAACCTAGTAGCGCTGAGTTTTGATACGGTACTACCAATACATCAAGAACTAATTTGTAAGTTTCCGCAATTGCTTGATGCGCCTCATCGATAACGACCAATGATGAACGACTACCCAGTCTATTAATAAATCGTATGCTTTGCTTCGTTCTACTATATACCTTAGAAAGTCCGGCAACTACAATACCGTCTCGCAGTTGATCTACATCAAGTTCACAGACGCCCCAAAAGCGATAAACAGACACTTGACGGTTTCCCAAATACTGCCAAGCTTTTTGAAATTCTGTAGCTGCTTGTTCGCAAAGCTCCTCGCTGTAAGCTAACCAGATAACTACAGTTGGTTCATTAAAGCGTAAATGGTCGGCAATAATATTCATTGCGGTACGAGTTTTACCTGAACCAGTAGGCATATGTAGTAACACCCGTCTTGGTTCCTGCTTAAGATAATCTTGTACTTTACGTGCTGCAATACGTTGATGTTCAAACAAGGGATAACCTGGCGCCGCTGATTCTAATGAAGGAGTTTCGATAATCTCTTCTAACTGCGGTAACGGTAACTCGAAGAAATCAAACAGTGCGCGTTCACGTTCTGAACCACGACGTACTGAGGCTTGTTTCAACGCCTCGAAAACATCCCCTGTTACTTGAACTTGCATAATTTTCGCTAGAATTTTTGCTTGCTCTGGGCGTAGCAAATTTAAAAGTAGGGGACGAGTTTCTTTTGATTGCAGGAGATTTGCAGGAGTGTATAACTTCGTTAGAATCTCCTGTAAGCGAGATGGAGTTGCAAGGCTTGGGTCTAAGAGATGAATTAGACGAACTGCGGTGCCACCAAGTAATTTTTGTAGCGTTTCGTCGTCTGCTCTTGATAATAAATTATCGAATTGCAAATACACTCTCCAATAAAATACTAGTTTGTAAAGGCGCCTACAGTAGATTGAACAATATGTTTAGGCTTTTAATTTTATACAGCTTCTGTAATACGCTTGACTATTTTGTCTTCATTCGCAAATTCACCTAAGCTTGCTTTAATATTGTCCTCGCACTTACTACGCACGTCCTTTTCCATTTCAGTTTTCTTATCTTTAACAAGTTGTGCTATTTCATAGTCTGTTTTTCCTTGTCCACGAGACTCTGCTTCTAATACGTAGGTTTCGCGTTTAAAGTCAGATAAATTTAAGTTGACTTCTACTGCTTTACTAATGTAGCTTTCACGTATTTTTATAATACTTGCGATTAGACCAGGTAAATTACTTTTATAAGTGTCTACTAGGTTTTGGTCATTAGCCTGATTCAACCCATCAACTAATGCTTTGTAAGCGTGCTTTGAATGAACTATTTCTAAAATTCCATATCGGAAAAATATCCACTGTTTTTCATTTAGTTCCTTAACACCACTAAGCGTCAGTAATTTCCTTAGTCCTAATTCATTAATATCAAACACTCTAATTCTTGATTCTGTAATTAAGCCAGTTAAAGTGTAATGTTCTACTTTTGAATCAGATGAAAAAAACGTATTGAGTGTATTAAGATATAAGCTTGAAACAAATTCTATACATTGAACACGTATATCGTAAGGGGTATCTACTGCTAACATAGACTCAACAACTGAATGAACAGCCATCAAGTATCCAAGTTGAAAAGCTTGTGTAGATATAGTATCAAATATTGGTTTAGAACGTGCTACTAACTCTTTAAGATTCTCATCAAAATTGTCTGTAGAAGAAAATCTTTGATAATCTACGTTAAAAAGCTTTGAAGCTCTATGTTTTTTGATTTCATCTTCATGTTTATCCAACGCTTTGACCACAGCATTCGCATCGCTAAGTTGGTTTTCGATATAATCACCTACTTTTTGGTGTAAGTCTTCTAAATCTTTTTTCTTTGCAACCAAACGTTTATGATGTTCTTCAAAAACATTTCTAACTCCACTGCCCTCAAATAGCAAACTATAACATTTACTTTGAATTAAATCTGCGCGTGCATCAGGGTCAAGTAGACGAGTTCGTAAAGCTCTCATTTCAGCATTATGTACAGTAAATGGTCTAAATTCATCAAATAACTGAAGTAATACTTTGTCTGAAACATCTGCTAGTAAGCTAACAGCTAACTCGACATCTTCAGGTGAATGAGATTTAGAAGAGAAGCGAGAAAGCGACACCCACTTTTCCAATGTAGTTCCCTTTAAAATTTCTGCTGGGCGCCCTGGATTTTTCACTCTTCTTCCATCTGTAATATCATATGGTTCTTCAAAGCTAAAAGCATCAGGATTGCAAAAAGATACAGCAGAGTGCATGATATGCAGAGCTACAGCAGAAGAGTATTGTAATTGACCAGCTACAACTTGTTTTGCTAAATCCGATTCCGAATCGCCAAATGCAAATGAATAAATACGGGCAATTGAAGACAAATCTTCTCCTC
>NZ_JBXXZH010000112.1:0-29639 GCF_059640475.1 Calothrix sp. CBUCES-K 9914 | reverse complement strand
AGGCCGGGCGACGCGGGCTATGTCCGCGCCTCCCGACGGCGTGACTTCATCGCCGTTCCAGGCTGGATGCGTAGCTCAGCGGGAGAGCACCTCGTTCACACCGAGGGGGTCACAGGTTCAATCCCTGTCGCATCCACCATTTCTCCTGCCTTAATCGTAAACTGACGTTCGTAGGCACGCGGGCCGCCGTTGACCGGCGGCGGCGGAACCGTCAAAGCCCGTGCCATGCTTCAGAACCTCGAGACCCTCGCGCGCGACGCCAAGTCCTGGCCGTTTGAACAGGCCCGCAACCTGCTGGACCACGTCCTGAAGAAGCGGCTGTCCGACGCCGACCGCGCCGCCGCCCGGCTTCTGATCGACGCGGGCAAGGCCAACGAGGCGCTGGCGACGTTCGAGGCGCTGCAAAAGCCGGTCGTTCTGGAAACCGGATACGGCCCCTCGGGCCTGCCGCACATGGGCACTTTCGGCGAGGTGGCGCGCACGACCATGGTGCGCAACGCCTTTCGCGCCCTAACCGGAGATTACTGGCCGACACGCCTCATCGCCTTCTCCGACGACATGGACGGCCTGCGCAAGGTTCCCGAGGGCGTGCCCAATCCGGATATGCTGCGCGAGGACCTGCACCTGCCGCTGACCAAGGTGCGCGATCCGTTCGGCACGCACGACAGCTTCGGCGCGCACAACAACGCCCGTCTGCGCGCCTTCCTGGACTCGTTCGGCTTCGACTACGAGTTCATGAGCTCCACCGAGACCTATCGCTCGGGGCAGTTCGACGAGGTTCTGCTGCGGGTGCTGGAGCGTTTCGACGCCATCCAGGCGGTGATGCTGCCGACGCTGGGCGAAGAGCGGCGCGCCACCTACTCCCCCTTCCTGCCCATCAGCCCGATCACCGGCCATGTGCTGCAGGTCCCGACGCTGGAGCGTGATGTCGAGGCCGGAACCATCACCTTCGACGACCCCGCGGGCGGCCGCACGACCGTGCCCGTCACCGGCGGCCACGTGAAGCTGCAGTGGAAGCCCGACTGGGCCATGCGCTGGACCGCGCTGGACGTCGACTACGAGATGTCGGGCAAGGATCTGATCGAATCCGTACGCGAATCGTCCAAGCTGTGCCGCGTCATGGGCGGCGAGCCGCCGGTCGGCTTCAACTACGAGCTTTTCCTCGACGTCGAGGGCAAGAAAATCTCCAAGTCCAAAGGCAACGGCCTGACGATGGAGCAGTGGCTGCGCTACGGCACGCCCGAGAGCCTGTCCTGGTACATGTTCCAGTCGCCCAAGTCGGCCAAGAGCCTGCACTTCAACGTCATCCCGCGCGCCATCGACGACTACCTCAGCTTCATCGACCAGTTCCGCGCCCAGGAACCCGCCAAGCAGGTCGACAACGCCGTCTGGTCGATCCACGCCGGTGCCCCGCCCCAGGTCGCCAGCCCGGTCAGTTTCGCCTTGTTGCTGAATCTGGTCGGCGTGGCCAATGCGTCGAACAAGGACCAGCTGTGGGCCTATATGGCGCGCTATCTGCCCGAGGCGACGCCGGATAACGAGCCGGTGCTGGACCAGCTGATGGACCGCGCACTGAACTATTACGAAGACTTCGTGCGGCCCACAAAAACGTTCCGGGTGCCTACTGAACAGGAAGCGGTCGCCTTCCGTGACCTGGCCGCCCGCCTGCGCGCTCTGCCCGCCGACACGACAGACGGCGAACTGATCCAGGGCGAGGTCTATGCGGTGGGCAAGGCGCACGCCTTCCAGCCGCTCCGCGCGTGGTTCGCCGCGCTGTACGAAGTGCTGCTCGGCGACAGCCAAGGCCCTCGCTTCGGCTCGTTCGCCGCCATCTATGGCCTGCCGGAAACCATTGCCCTGATCGAAAAGATTCCGTAATGCTAATTTAACGTTAGCTGCAACCCATACAAAAACGCCATTTTCCTTGGAAAACATTAACGGTGTGGCTCAGTTGTTGGAAGACAACCGACTCATTAAGTATGAAGTCGCAGGTAAACCAGTTAATGGTGGTAATGTTTTTGTCCGTGGCGAAACACGTTTCAGAAATGTACAACACAATGTAGACCTACAAGCCGAAAACATACTAGCATCAGACGTTACTAACTTAGTTAGAATACCAGTAGCATTACAGAAGGGGCGAGTTAATAAAGCTGATTTATATATTGAAGCAAAACCACAACAACCACCTTTACTATTTGGCAATGCTACTGTAGAGGGGGTTAACGCTCAAGTGGCACGTTTGCCAAGACTTTTTACAAACGCGCGTGGTGTATTTGGCTTCGATAAAACTCAAGTCAAACTAGAAAACGTCACAGCGTCCTACGGTAAAGTCCCGCTATTAGCAAATGGAATCATTGACAGAAAAGCTGGTTATAATTTAGCCGCGCGTGTAAATTCTGTCAGCGCAGCGAATGTCCAAGAAACCCTAAAATTAAAACTGCCCGTTCCAGTTTTGGCTTCTTTAAATGCAGATTTACTGGTAACTGGAGGAATAGATAGTCCAGTACTTTCTGGTAAAGGTAATACAACTCAAACTGCCAAAATAGATAAAGTTGATTTTAACAACGTTGGCGCCAAGTTTCAATTCGTACCACGTTTACAGCAAATCACTTTTACAGACATTCAAGGTACGGGTACTCTTGGAGGTGTCTTTACAGGTACAGGTATAGTCAAAATCGGTCAAAACCCTCAAGTCAATTTTAATATTAATGCTAAAAACGTACCTGGAGACGCAATTGCTCAAATATATAACATTAATCCTAACTTTAAAATTGGTGATGTCGCTGGGACTGCACAACTAAGTGGGGTGCCTGGAAATGTTCAAACTTTGGTACAATGGCAATCTCCTAATGGTACTTATCCTGGTACTGGCGAAACCACAGTTTATTCCGACCGTTCTGTTACATTTCGTAATGTTAATTTGAATGTCGCAGGTGGTAAAGTTCAAGCTGCGGGAAGGTGGGCATGGGCAACTCAACAGTGGCAAGTTACTGCTGATACTTCGGGTATACCTGTTGAACCCTATGTAAATAAAGAACAGTTAGAAAATGTTAATATTGATGGTATAAAATTTAATGGACGTTTGTTAGCTTCAGGAACAACGGCGCCGTTTAAAATAGCCAACGTCCAATCAGAAAATGCAGGTATTGAACTTGGTGGTGGACGAGTTGCAATCAAAAACGTTAAGTTTAATGACCAAAACTTTGCAGCTCAACTCGTTGCCAACAACGTTAGATTATCGCGCGTTCTTAAACAATCGGCGCCTGTTTTACAAAATCCTTTAGCTGGAACGTTTCAAATTGCTGGCAACCGCGATAATATTACCCTCAAAACAATTCAAGGTACAGGCAACGCGGTACTGAATGTTGGAGGTGGTACAGTTGGTGTTAATAATATTCAACTTCAAAACGGCGCCTATTTAGCACAACTGCAAATCAATGATTCTAACGTCCAAGAGTTAGCACAAGTACCAAGTATAATTCAAGGTCGAGTTACAGGTAACTTCCAAGTTGCAGGAACCGTTGACTCCTTCCAACTACCAGCTATACAAGCAAAAGGTATCGGACGTTTGAACGTAGACGGTGGTTCTTTCAATGCAAGCAACATTGTACTTGACAAGGGACGTTATACTGCAAAAGTTCAAGCTAACAATGTGCGTTTACAACGTTATGCCAAAGTACCACCTTTAGTTGAGTCAGGTTTAAACGGTTTATTTGACGTTACAGGTACAGTGGACTCGTTCAAACCAGAGAATGTCCAACTTACTGGTACAGGAAAAGTAAAATACGCAGGTGGTGACGTAACTGCATCGAATATTCGACTTAATGAAGGTCGCTATCAAGCTTTTGTTAATGCGTCTGGTGTACAACTCAAGCGCATTAACCCACAACTAGAAGGACTACTTGTTGGTAATTTACAAGTTGCGGGTACAACCAGTAATTTGTCCCTTACAAATGTAGCAGCAGTTGGTAAAGTTGGACTTTCTGAAGGGTTAGCAGGTATTCAACAACCCATTGTAGCAGATATTGGTTGGAACGGTACAAGGTTAACTGTTCAACGCGCGACTTCGCGTGATGTTACTGCAACTGGGTATGCTATAGTTAATGCAAAAACTCCAAACTTACCAGAAATTACTGATTTAAATTTGGATGTAATCGCTAAAAACTATAACCTCAAAAATTTACCAGCAAAGCTACCAAATGCGATAACTTTGGCTGGAAAAGCTGATTTTAATGGTAAAATTACAGGGCGCCTGCCTGTACCAAACCTAAACGGACAAATAGCATTACGCGAGTTGAATGTAAATAAATTTCCCTTTGATGTCTTAACAGGAAGTTTACTAAGCGAGCGTGGAAGCGGTTTAAAATTAGATGTTGTTGGAACACAAGACCGCATTGCATTAAATTTAGATGCCAATAACCGTCCCAAAGATTTTAATATACGTTGGAAACAAGCAACAGCAACAGGAGTTGCGGCGGGTGAAAATTTAGATATCAAAGTTAATAATTTCCCACTCTTCGCTTTAAATATTACTCCTCCCGCAAATGGATTAATAGGTCAAGGCAGTGTTGCAGGGACATTAAATGGAGATTTTCTAGTTAACCCAAACACTTTTACAGGAAACGGAAATATTGCAGTTGCTAATCCTCAAGTCGGAACGATTAAAGGTAATAGTTTAGAAGCGAAGTTTGCCTATAATAACGGCGCATTAACGCTGGAAAATAGTAACTTTAAGAAAAATAACAGTATTTATAGCTTTGCTGGTACTGTTATTCCATCTGCTACAATTCCCAAAATCCAAGGTCAACTCAAAGCTCTTAATGGTAACATTCAAGATGTTTTAACAACGTTACAAATCTTTGAACTGCAAGACTTTAGACGTGGTTTAACAGAACCAAAATATGCTGGTGCTGCTGCGCTCAATGGTACAAGCGCAGTTGGTGTACAAGACCAACCTGTGTCAACCAAAATAGAACGTTTATCTGAAATTCAAGCTTTAGTCGAACAACAACAAGCTTCTAAACGCGCGTCTTCACCTTTACCCGAACTAGCAGATTTAGTAGGAACTTTCAACGGTGACGTTACATTAGATACTACTTCTACCAATGGGCTACAAGCAGATTTTAAAATCAATGGTAAAGACTTTGCTTGGGGGCGCCCAGACGACCCAGACCGCTATTTTAACGCCCAGCAAATAATAGCTCAAGGAAATTATAATGATGGGTTACTAAGACTGCAACCGTTGCGCGTCGAGTCAAACAATCGTCTTTTATCTTTTGTTGGTACAGTTGGAGCAAAAGAACAATCAGGACAATTACAAGTATCAAACTTCCCCGTCAGGCTTCTTAATAACTTTGTTAAATTACCTGTAGGATTGACAGGAAACCTGAGCGGACAAGCGGTAATTGCAGGTAATATTTTTAATCCACTCTTCAAAGGAGATTTTTCAGTTAGTCAAGGAACTTTAAATGCCAAAGGTATCCAGTCAGCTTCGGCGAGTTTTAGTTATAACAACGGACGTTTAAACTTTAATAGCGAAGTAAACGTTGGCAGCACAGACCCTGTTAATATTAGAGGTGGTGTTCCCTACCAATTCCCTACCGCACTTGTTCCACCAGAAAATGATCAAATTGACCTTGATGTTAAAGTTAAAAACAAAGGGTTAGCAGTCATAAACTTGTTAACTAACCAAATCAAGTACGAAGATGGACAAGGAGAAGTCGATTTAAAAGTTCAGGGAACCCGTGAGCAGCTTATCTTAAATGGTACTGCAAACCTCAACAAAGCCATATTTAGCGCACCAACAATACCTGGTAATGTTACTGATGTTGCAGGTAATATAAAGTTTGATTTCGACCGTATCATCGTTAATAATTTACAAGGAGCATTTAGCCGAGGTAGCGTTAAAGCATTTGGTGAAATTCCCATCTCGAATAAAGAACTACAAGTCCAGAATCCTTTGACTCTTACCCTAGACCGCATAGCGTTAAATCTTAAAAGTTTGTATCAAGGTAACGTGAGTGGAGGTTTACAGCTAACTGGTTCTGCTCTCGACCCGTTAATTGGTGGTAGTATCGAGTTGAAAAACGGTAAAGTATTACTCGCTGAGTCAACAAACCTCAATCCACAGAAAAACGATACTTTAAATGAATTAACAAAACTTCTCAAATCTGAAACAGCTCAAGCAGAACCAGAAAAAACAATTACACGCTTTAACAATTTACAAATCAAGCTAGGTGACAACGTTAGAATTACGCGCGCTCCAATTCTTGATTTTGTTGCAACAGGTGACTTGAATGTAACAGGCTCATTTACAGACCCAATTCCAGAAGGAGTCATTAAACTAAAAGATGGTGGCGTTAATTTATTTACCACTCGCTTTAACTTAGTACGTGGTTATGAGCATAAAGCAACTTTTAAAAGAAACCAACCGCGCGACCCCGAACTAGATATAGAATTATTTGCCAAAGTACTCGATGTCGTGCAAAGTAGTGATTTTAGCCGTAACATCACTGGACTAGCTGCATTAGAAAGTGTCCGTGTTGAAGCAAAAATTCAGGGACTCGCAAGTCAGTTAAACGAAAATCTCGAACTTACTAGTTCACCAACGCGCGGTCAAAACGAACTTGTTGCCCTACTTGGAGGTGGGTTTGTAGAAACTCAAGGTCGAGGCAGCGATAGTACATTGGGATTAATTAACATCGCAGGTTCAGCCGTATTTAATAACTTTCAAAGCGCATTCAATCAAATAGGAACCGCATTTGGTTTGAGTGAATTTCGCTTATTCCCAACAATTATTTCCCAAGACCCAGAAGCAGGAAAAAACTACACAAGCTTAGAACTTGCCGCAGAAGCAGGTGTAGACATATCGCCAAAAGTCTCAGCATCAGCGCTCAAAATATTAACAACAAATGACCCAATTCAATGGGGTTTAAACTATCGTATCAACAAAGAAATTCGCTTCCGCACCTCCACAAACTTATTCAACGATAACCGTGCGGTATTAGAATTTGAACGCAGATTCTAGCAACGGATGTAACGGATGTAACGGATAAATTATTGGTTACAAACGCTCATCTATTTAATTACTGGGGTGTTATAGCCTGCGCCCGTCTGGCTTTGTTCGTATAGTCCCACCCTTCTAGGATACCGCTGGCGAATAGGGGGTAGTACCCATCATTTCATGAAAACAGGCGTGTAGAGACCGAACATGTAAGGTCTCTACATTTCCGGAAATGACGCAAAATCGTGATACTGAGGGGTCAAACCTATCATTCGCCAGCGGTATCCTTCTAGGGTGTGGGTGGAAGATATAAGTTATGGGAGCATCAACCATCCGTTACATCCGTTTATAATCCGTTGCCAATTGTACTCCAGATTCTTCGCATTGCTCCCTGAAAGTTTATACTTAATCTTTGACCTTTCAAACATCTTTATTAGCCATGCTTTGTATAAACGACTTATTAAAGCTGGAATTATTTCAATACCTGCCTCAACGTCGTCTCGACTGGGTGTGTACACGCGCGTCTCTTCTAGAACTCCAAGCAGGCGAAATTTTAGTTAGCGAAGGAGATACCGGACGGGGGTTTTGTATATTATCAAGTGGTGTTATAGGCATAACTCGGCGCAGCGAAGGGGTTGAGATGCCTGTAGGGCAACATCAGGCGCCACAGTTTTTTGGAGAAGTGCAGGTACTTACCGATGAACCTGTACCTGTAACATTGCGCGCTTTAACTCCATGTTGCTTACATTTACTCTCACCAGAAGATTTTTTAGAATTACTTCATGAATGTCGTGATTTTGAGCGTACCGTTTTTCGAGTTGTACAACAGCGCCTCGAAGGGTTAACATCATTTATTCGTCAGCGCGAGAAAATGGCGGCACTAGGTACATTATCTGCTGGGTTAGCACACGAACTCAACAACCCAGCAGCAGCAGTAGTACGTGTACTTCAAAATGTTACTCCTGCCCTATTGGAACTACAGCGTATGAATATGGTAGCAGGACAAAACCAAATTGATGAAGAACATACCCAAGAATGGCTCTCGGTGCGTGATGATGGTTATGACGCAATTCTTAACTCGCGCATTGATATTAGTACCATAGCTCAACGTGAAGACGAACTTCTCACTTGGCTCGAAGACTACGGAGTAAGAGAACCTTGGAAACTCGCTGAACCCCTAGCAGCAGGTGGAGTTGAAATTAGTACACTTGATAAATTAATCTCTAGATGGCGCCAGCACAAGAGTGAACTTCGAGATATGGGTATACGCTGGCTGGCACTTTCATTCGATGTTATGTCTATGATTAATAGCGGACTCAAAGGCGCCAAGCGTATTTCTGCACTAGTACAAGTCATGAAATCCTACTCTCATATGGACGAAGGCGCCGTACAGTTAGTAGATGTACACGAAGGACTAGAAGATACTTTACGGTTATATGCCCATAAACTAAAACACGGTATCCAAATTCGCCGTAACTACAATTGCAAAGTTCCGAAAATCATGGCCTACGGTAGTGAACTCAACCAAGTCTGGACAAACTTAATCGAAAACGCCATTGATGCAATTACTGACGCAGGTGTAATAGAAATAACCACAAATTGCACGACTGAAAAAATAAAAATTCAAATAACAGACTCTGGTTCAGGCATTCCGCAGGAAATACAATCACGTATCTTCGAGCCATTTTTTACCACAAAATCAATAGGTCAAGGTTCTGGTTTAGGATTAGAAATGATTAGACGCATCGTCGAAAACCGTCACCGTGGTGGCATCACCTTCACCTCAAAACCAGGAGAAACAACTTTCACCGTTTGTTTACCAATAACATAATTAATAAATGTGCCCTCCGTATTTCTGTGGTAAAAAATTCACCAAATAAGCAAAAATTTTATAAGTAAAGTGTGTGACGTTTTTGTAGTAGTGTTCCAAACTTAGCATGACATACGCCATTTTTAATGATGTAAGTAAATTTACGATTAAGTTTACTGCAAGAGCTTGTAAAATTTTACGCTAAATTCATCTTTAGCTATGAAAAATTTAAAACAAGTTGACACGCTTTACTTGTTTAATTCATACAATTTAAAAATAACATTTATCTTCAAAATACTTCAACCTTTATCAAGGTCATTTCAAGTACATTGGCAATAAAAGTCTAACTTTACAACATCGAATAATATGTTACTTACAGAAAAAGCTTCACAAAACCAGATATCCACCTTAACATCAACCCAAACAGTAGCCGATTCAATTGTACAAATACTTGGGGCGTTAGGAGTGCATAATGCCTTTGGCCTAGGAGGTGGCGCCATCGCTCCGGTATGGGAAGCTTTAGAAAAAAGTGCAATAGAAGTGCTGCACTTTCGGCATGAAGCAGGAGCAGCTTTTGCAGCAATGGAAGCATACTTTGCCTCTAATCGTCCTGTAGTTGTGTTTAGCACTACTGGCCCAGGCATCATTAACACTTTAACAGGAATCGCGGCCGCACGGAGTGAAGGAGCAAAGGTAATTTTAATATCGGGCTTTACTCCAGTAAAACATCACGGGAAATGGGCATTTCAAGAAACAAGTCCTTATACAATGCCAGCCGAAATTTTTACTGGCGGCTCTTTATTTAATTACGCACGCTGCATTCAATCAGGTTCAGAACTGCCAGAAATAGCTCAACAACTGGCAATTGGTCTAAATAGACCTGGCAGTTTTGTCGCTCATCTCAGTATTCCTGCTGATATTCAAACCAGCCTTATTCCCAATCCTAATATCAAACTGCAAAATCCTAAATTACCGACACTTATTCCAGATAAACAATTAATTAATAAAGTTGTTAAATTATTAACCGACGAATCCTTTGCTATCTGGCTTGGTTTCGGCGCCCGTGATGCAGCGTCTGAAGTACTTGAGCTTGTGGAAAAGACAGGAGCAGTAACGATGTGTTCGCCTCGTGGTAAAGGCATCTTAAGTGAACATCATCCTCAATTTATTGGTGTAACTGGATTTGCTGGACATCAAGCAGTTTTGGACTATATGAAATTCTCCTCTCCTCAACGCATTCTCGTCTTGGGAACTCGTTTAGGAGAATTTACCTCGTTTTGGACAAAAGAGATGATACCACCAAAAGGTATTATTCATGTAGATATCGACCCACTTGTTCCGGGAGTCGCTTATCCATCAGTCGATACACTTCCTGTAATTGCTGATATCAAAATATTTTTAAGGGAATTACTGAAAAAACTACCTCTAAAACCAAGTTGGTCTCAACAAACACTATCATTACGCCCTAGTCATTGCCATAACACCTACGAAGAAAAAAGCATTAGCGTTGATGAAGCTTTAGTTAAACCAAGTGTATTGATGGAGAAAATTCAGGAAGTAATCGTAGAAGGTACTGATGCAATTGTAATGGCTGATGCAGGTAATTGTCTTGCTTGGGCAATTCACCACCTCAAATTTAATACGCCAAAGCGCTGGCGAGGAAGTACTGGCTTCGCTTCGATGGGATCTGCGACTACTGGAGTTGTTGGCGCCACTCTTGTGAGTGAGTCTAAAGCAGTAGTAATAGTTGGTGATGGTGCAATGTTAATGAACAATGAAATTAGCACAGCAGTTCAATACAATATTCCTGCTGTTTGGATTGTTCTTAACGACGCTTGTTACAACATGTGCGCCCAAGGTACAAAAAAACAAGGATATACTAACATCAAAACACAAATACCACCCACAGATTTCGTTATGCTTGCACACAGTATGGGCGCCGATGGTGTTTGTGTAGAAAACGAGTCTCTAATACAAGCAGCACTATTACAAGCAATGAGCGCAAAAGTTCCATTTGTTATAGATGTTAGAATTGACCCCACCGAAATGGTGCCAATTGACACAATAATAAATAGTCTAATTGCACAAATTGCTTAACAACGTCATTAGCAGCTCGTAGAGACGTTACATGTAACGTCTCTACATGTATCATCTAATACGTAATATGCTGTAAATGTTGCCGAATAATTACTCGATACTCTTCTGTATGCGTGAACTACGGTGGATTTGATTTTGGATACACCAAAGTAAACAGAGTTATAATTATCGCATAATCAAAGCAATATTAATGAATAACTCATCCGTTGTATCCGTTGCCAGCTTACAACCAATTGGTATAGTAATATTAGCAGCAGGCGCCTCAACTCGTATGGATACGCCAAAGCAGCTACTACACTTTCAAGGACGTAGTTTTTTACGTCACACAACAGAAATTGCTCTAGCTTCCGTTTGCAAACCTGTTATAATTGTATTAGGAGCAAATGCCTCGCAAATTCGCAGTGAAATCGACACACTTCCTGTTACTATTGTAGAAAATAAAGATTGGCGCCAAGGAATGGGAAGTTCAATCCAAACGGGTATCAAAACGCTTGAGCATGATAGTAATATAGATGGTGTTATACTTTTACTTTGTGACCAACCATTCATTTCTGTAGATATTATCAATCAACTGGTAGAAGCTTTTTATACTACCCAAAAACCAATTATAGCGAGTGAATACAAACAAACTTTAGGAGTACCTGCACTTTTCAGTCGTCAGATTTTTCCAGAACTAATAAATTTAAATACAACTTCCGGCGCCAAACAAGTTATTCAAAAACATGAAAAACTAGTACATAGATTTTCTTTTGAACTAGGCGCCATCGATATTGATACACCACAGGAATATAAACAGTTAAACATCCAAAGTATTATTAGTAATGAGACTAATCACATTAACTAAATCATTAGGTTCAATAGGCTTTGATATACTAGCTTGAAATCCCGCTTCTAACGCTTTATGATTCGATTCACTGTTTTTATAACCAGTAATAGCCAAAGACTTCAAAGGTTCATTCCACTCTAAACCAAGTGTTTTAGCTTCTTCAAGCAACTTATAACCATCTTTTTCTGGCATTACCAAATCGCTAATTAAAATATCGGGTTTCTTAGTTTGTAAAATTTCTAAAGCTTGTGTAGCGGAACTAACCGCAGTCACTATGGCGCCTTCATTTTCCAACAGCATTACTAACAACTCTAAACTATCAAGCTCATCATCAACTACCAGCACGTTTAACCCTTTTAATGAAACATTAGCACTATTTATACTTACTGCTTGTTTCTCGATTCTCGCATCTTCTGTATTTACTTCTCTATTTAATAATGGCAGCTGAACAGTAAAGCTAGCTCCCTGGTTTGTACCAGTACTACTAGCTTGAATACTACCACCGTGCATTTGAACTAGCTGTCTAACTATCGTCAACCCTAACCCTGCTCCTTGATGCGCGCGCGTTCGAGAAGCATCTTCTTGACGAAATTGTTCAAACACGTAAGGAAGAAATTCAGGGTTAATACCCTGTCCAGTGTCACTAACAGTAATTTGGAGAATATCCATTTCCCCACTTTTACTCACATCCAGACAGACTTCAATACTTCCATAAGCAGGAGTAAATTTAATTGCATTGGAAAGTAAATTCCAAATTACTTGGCGCAACCTGCATTTATCACCTAAAACCTCTATACTCGAATGATTAGATATATACTCTAAACTAATCGACTTCGCGTCAACCGCTAAACGCGCGCTTTCGATAGCATCTTCTACCACAGATTTTATATCAACAACTGTACGGTCAAGTTGCATTTGTCCAGATTTGAGACGCGAAATATCTAAAATTTGCTCAACTACACTTTGCTGTCGCTTTAAGTTACGTTCAATAACTTCTAAACGTTGGTTGCGAGTTTGTTCATCAAAAGAATATTTACGCAGTAAATTTGTCCATCCCAATATTGAATTTAACGGTGTACGCAGTTCATGGGAAGCTATCGCTAAAAACTCATCTTGAATACGATATGCTTGTACTAACTCTTCAGTATATCTTTGTTGTGCAACTTCACGTTCTTTTCGGTCAGATATATCCAATACGATACCACTAGCTCTTATAGCTTGATTTGAGTCATCGTAAAAAAAGTGTCCTTTACTAGCTATCCAATGAATAGTATTATCTGGCCATACAACACGAAATTCTTGATTAAAATCAGTATTATTTTCTAAAGCAAACTCTAAAGCTTGACTAATTAAAGTTCTATCCGATGGATGAACACAAGCAATAAACTGTTCATAAGTTCCATCATAACTCCCTCTATCCAATCCAAACAACCGTTCGTGATTTTGATTCCAAATGATAGTATTAGTAATTAAATTCCAATCCCAAATGCCTAAATTAGCAGCGTCTTGTGCTATTCTAAATCTTTCTTGGTGTTCGTAGAGTAATTTTTGAGTTTCTGCATAACTTTCTTGTATTCTCTTTTTTTCTAAACATTTTTCAATCGCAATTACAAGACGACGATAATGCTGTCTTTTCAAAACATAATCATCCAAACCTGCTTTCATTGCTTCGACTGCAACTTCTTCGCTACCGCTGTCTGTAAACATAATTACAGGACAATTAGGATATTTATTTTTGATTTCTCTAACTATTGTTAAACCATCAGTCCAACATAGCAGATTATCAGTTACAGCCAAATCGAAATTTCCTGCATTTAACACTTCTTCAAATTCGTTTTCGTTTGTTACTTCCTCTATAACTAAATTTTGATGAGAAAATTTTTGTTTTAATTCCCGCGCGGCAAGGTAACGATCATTAGGATTATCATCTATAAGAATAATACGTGATAGCATTTTTTTATTTTAGATTTTGGATTAATTAAATCCTATTATATATTTATATGTAACTAAACAGAAGGCAGTTGTATCCAAAACCTGCTACCCTGACCTAACTTTGAGTCAACACCAACAGCACCTCCCATTCTTTCCACTCCTTTACGAACCATAGCTAAACCTATACCCGTTCCTGGGTAAGCTTCAATCCCATGTAGACGTTCAAACACACCAAAGATTTTTTCATAGTATTCTGACTTGATTCCAATACCGTTGTCTTCCACCCAGAGGATGAAAGAATTTTGCTCATTTTCTGCGTGAATTGTCACTTTTGGGGTAACATCAGGAGCAACAAATTTAATCGCGTTAGATAAAAGATTGGTAAAAATTTGTACACATGTTGTATAATGACCTAAAGCTGTAGGCAAAGAACCAATTATTATTACTTCTGCTTGCTGTTGTTGCAATTCTTCTTCCATTTGCGCTAAAACTTGAGTTACTATATTATGAATGTCGATAGCATCTAATTGCAGTTGTGTACGACTTAGTTTACTATAGTCCAAAAGATTTTGAATTAAAGTATTGGTAAGTTCAGCAGCAGTGACGATACGAGTCAGATAATTTTGTGCTTTCGCGTCTAAAGAAGAAATATAGTCTTCTAATAAAGCTTCAGCAAAACCTTGAATGCTTCGCAACGGCGCCCGTAAATCGTGAGATACTGAATCAGCGAACATTTTCAACTGTTCGATAACACCTTGTAAATCAGCAGTTCGCTCAATAACTCGTAGTTCTAACTGTTCATTGAGTTTTTGTAAAGCGGTTTCAGCTTCTTTACGTTCAGTGATATCCTCAATTAGTCCCTCGATCAACGGTTCGTCTTCTGTAGTAATCAAAGTTTGAGAAAGCTTCACCCATCTAACTGTATCATTTTGATGTAGAGGAATTTCATAAAATTGATATTGTACAGTAGGATTTTCATCCTGCCAAAAAAGAGTACGCAAGTCAAGCATTTCAGCACTCGATATCGTCTCCAAATTCAAAAGACGTAAAAAAGCATTATTACCTTCCAATAAACGACCTTCGCTAGTACAACGAAACACACCAACGTTTAATTTATTCAGGAGTGACTGTAAACGATTTTCAAGACGTGACACTTGATGTTCTGCTTTAGCGCGCGCTAAAGTAGAGCGAACAGCAAGCGCTAAACGCAAATAGTGCTTCTGAGACTTAATAATATAATCATCCAGCCCATTTTTCATTGCTTCCACAGCTACTTCTTCGTTTCCAGTGCTAGTAAACATAATTACTGGACAACTAGGATAATGTGACTTCAGAGTCAGGAGTACGCGCAAACCATTACTCCAACAAAGTTGGTAATCAGTGACAACCAAGTCAAAATGATTTATTGTCAAAGCATGTTCTAGCTGTAATTCGTCGGCAATTTCAGTAATTTGTAGTTTAGAAGAAAATTCTCGCTCTAATTCTCGACGTACAAGCAAGCGGTCATCTGGGTTATCATCAATTATAAGAATATGGGGCATTTAGAGATTTTGGATTATGAACTGAAGACTATTGGTACAGATGCAGCAAACATTATCTTACTACAAGCGCACTCATAACTCGTGAGTCAGGTGCGTGACGCTATTAGATGCTAGCTTCGTTTCGGAATTGTTATAGCGTCACGCACCCTACTTCTGGAGGTTCATTGTCTACAAACCAGTATAAGCTTAAAGTTTCTACCATTCTTCTTAATGCTTTAATACTACTTGGTTTAACTAAGTAAGAATTGGCGCCTAGTTCATAAGCTAAGTTGACATCAGCAGGTTCGCGCGAAGCGGTGAAAAAGACCACAGGTAAAAGTTTAAGATGAGGTTGTCGTCGAATCCAAGCAAGGATTTCATGTCCGGAACGGCAGGGTAATTTCAAGTCTAGTAAAATTAATTTGGGTATAGGGAAGCGTTGACGGTCTGCGTATTTACCAGCACCACTAAGGTATGCAATTGCACTATCTCCGTCATCAATAACTTGCAGCGAGACATTTATCGAAACATTTAGGTCTGCCTTTTGAAACGCGCACTGGGTCAAATAAACTTCGTTTGGGTCATCTTCCACGAGTAAAATGGTGTATAGCGTAGTCATACTTACCTGCCAGCATCTCTTAATTCAATCCAAAAACTACTGCCTTGTCCCAAAACTGACTCAACACCAACACGACCCCCCATTCTTTCAACACCTTTACGAACAATAGCCAACCCAATACCAGTACCTGGATACCGCTCAATTCCGTGTAAACGTTCAAAAACGTTAAAGATACGTCCATAGTGTTCAGCTTTGATACCAATGCCATTATCCCTCACCCATAACCTTATCCATCCAGAATTTTTACTTTCTGCCCATATCAGTACCTGTGGTTGTTCACCAACCTTTACAAATTTAATCGCATTAGTTAGTAAATTGGCAATTACCTGCGCTAAAGTATTGCGGTGTGCTAGAACTGTAGGTAAAGGCGCCTGAATTGTAACTTGAGACTGGTTTACTTTGAGGTCTACATCCAAATGAGTCATTACTTCAAACAATATGTTATCTAAATTAACAGGCTGTAAGTATAAATCAGTACGGCTAAGGCGACTGTACGATAATAAATCTTGAATCAGATTTTCTAAACGCTGGGCAGAATTAAGAATACGATTGATATATGAGTTACCTACTTCGTCAAGTAGCTTACCATAATCTTCTGCTAATGCTTCCGCAAAACCCTGCATCGCGCGTAACGGTGCCCGTAAATCATGAGAAACTGTATAAGCAAATGACTCTAATTCATTGTTAGCTGTCTGTAACTGAGATGTACGCTGCAAAACTTGCTGCTCTAAAGTTTCCGTCAAATGCCGAATTTGTTCGTGTGCAAGTTTTTGCTCAGTAATGTCTTCTGTAATACCAACATAATAATTCAGCACTCCTCTTTCATCCCGAATTGGAAAACCTCTGTCCCATATCCAACGCTCTTGACCATCGGGACGAATAATCTTAAACTCTATATTGGTAAACTGTCCATTTTTTTGTTGCTCCAGCTTGGCAACAACACGCTCATAATCTTCTGGATGTACTGCATCAACCCAAGAAAGTGGTTGACTGTAAAGACTTTCACAAGAACGCTGCCAGATTTTTTCATAAGCCTTATTTGCATAGAAATGTTGACTTGAATCTGGACTCGCAATCCAAATAACCACCTCAAGATTATCCGCAAATAAACGGAATCGTTTCTCGCTTTGAGTCAAAGCTACTTTTATAAACTGTTGTGCGAGTCTTAATTCTGACTCCAAACGGTTCTGCTCAATTACTTTGTGAACCGCAAATCGTAAATAAATACCATCGATTTTTTCTTTTATCAAATAATCATAACTTTCTTCATCTACATGCGCCGCTTCCTCCTGAGATATTAAAATTGCGATAGGTATATTAGTACTCAATGCGTCAAATTCTGCCTGTAATTGGTCGATAAATGTCCGCGCGTTCATATCGGGCAAAACAAAATCGAGTAAAATAACGTTGGGTTTTGCTTGCTTGCATAACTTCAACGCAATACGTGCTGACTCTGCCTGCAAAATTGTAAATGTATATTGTTTATCTTGCAGCAGGTAGCGGCGATAAATTTGTCGGTCTTCGTAATTGTGCGAAACAATCAGAACCGTCTTTTGATTCTGTATCATTGCTACCTATGTAATGTTTTTATAACATTTGAGAGTATATCCGCATCTGTACTGTTGCATTTAAATCAGTACCGATTGGTTTTAATAAACAAGTATTAATGCAACTATAGTAACAAATCTAAAGAAATCTTAAATCTTTCTAATTGAAGGTACTTGATAATAATCGTCTAACCAATTATGAATAAACCCGTCTATCATACATCCAAAATCAGTAGGGTGTGTGACGCTACAAACATTTTACAACGAAGCGCAATACTAGTAGCGTCACGCACCGACTACAAGCTGACATACTTATGCTCAACACCGAACTTTTAGACCAATATGCCGCAGGTAAGAGAGATTTTACCGCCATAGACTTGAGTTCCGCTTCACTCGAAGGCGCCAATCTAGCTGGTATAATATTAGACAATACTGCATTAGACGGTGCCAATTTAAATAGAGCAAATTTAGTCTCTAATTGAAGGTAGATAGCTTTTTTTAAATACTCCCTGATTCGTAAACCCGGTTCATTATATACCCAAAATCAGTCTTTAGATAGAGTTCGATTTGAATTAACTAAGCAATGTAATCAGAAAATTTTTTTGACCAGGAATTTGACTATCCAGGTTTGAAGTATCTGGAAACAATAAACAACTATCTCTGGGTAGGAAAAATTTTAGTCGCTTCAGCTTTCAATAATATATTATTATTGTATTAATTTATACAGTAAACCATATAGAGACTGAATATATTTGGTCTCTACATTTAGATTTTTATTAGTGATTTAGAACAGCCCTATTTTATTGAATTAACGTAGGGTGCGTGACACCACTAAAATTCTAAAACGAAGCGCAGTGATTTGTGGTGTCACGCACCGACTCATGGTTGTGACAGTATCGTAAGTCCTGATAAATTTAGTTGTAATAAAATAACCATCAGTGATATGTATTATGTATTAATCATTTTTACGTAAATACCGAAGCAAAGGTGAGTTTTTGTCAAGTACAAACTCTGGTTACAATTCTTTTCTACGTGTTTTTCGTCAAATAATGGACTGCAATGCACAGGCGGGACACCTATGCTACAAATAGCAAATTTTTCTCTAAAATAACTATCTATGGGTAGGAGATTTCTCGGTAATTTTATGGCTTAATTGAGCCACTGTAACCCTTACTTACATACTTATGCTCGGCACAGAACTTTTAGACCAATATGCCGCAGGTAAGAGAGATTTTACCGCTGTAGACTTGAGTGAAGCAGAACTCGAAGGCGCCAATCTTGCGGGTGTAATATTAGACAACGCTACATTAGACGGCGCCAATTTGAATGGAGCAAATTTAGTCAGCGCGAGTTTAATAAGCGCTGATTTAAACGGAGCGAACTTAACGAATGCTGATTTAACTGGTGCCAATTTAGAAGGGGCAATATTAGAGGGAGCAATATTAGAAGGGGCAATATTAGACAGCGCGAACCTGAAACAGTCAGAACTTACAGTAGCAAAAATGATAGAAGCTGATTTAACAAGTGCTGATTTAACCGAAGCAAATTTGAGTGCAGCAAACCTCGATAAAGCTGACTTAACTGGAGTTGACGCGCGGCAAGCTGATTTAAGTAGCGCTAATTTAACAAGTGCGGATTTAAATCAAGCAAACCTCAATGGTGCAAATTTGGAAGGCGCCAATTTAGAAGGAACCATTTTAGATGATACTAGTATTGATTAATACTAAATAAGAGAAATTAAAAAGACATGAACATGCGAGTTACCGTTGGTCCCCCAACTTTAACAATCAACCACGGCAGCACTTTTATGGTGACTGACTTAGATGGACAGATTAATCCAGAAAAGTTTTTGGGTATTTTCACTAACGATACTCGCTTTTTAAGTTACTATGGGTTGTACGCAGATGGTACATCTTGGATTCTTTTAAGGTCTACAACACCAAGATACTACGCCGCGCAACTATATCTTACAAATCCCGAATTGACAACTGAAGATGGAATTATTCCAAAAGGTGCCTTATCACTAACTGTTGGTAGAACAGTAGAAGGAGGTATTCACGAAGATATAGACATAACAAACTATAGTACAAAGCGAGTCAACTTTAATTTAGAAATAGCTTTACGTTCAGACTTTGCCGATATATTAGAGGTGCAGCAAGGGAAGTTTGTACGTCGAGGATGTATTGAAACTAGATGGGATGGGCAGGGTAATGAGTTACATACGACTTACAAAAACAAAGATTTTTATCGCAGCTTAATTTATCAACCCCTTAACTACACATCCCAACCTCATTATGCCAACGGTCGGGTTACATTTAAAGTCGTATTAGAACCGGGAGAAGGTTGGCACACCTGTGGTAATTTTATTCTAGTTTTGAACGAGTTAACGCGCGAACCTTTAAATATATGTTATGACTCTGCTGTAAATGCGGAAGTTAACTCTAAATTAGAACACTTGAATCAGACATGGTTAGAGTCTGTTACCGAACTAACGACAGCAAACGAAGAAGTTTATCGAATATACACACAATCTGTAAGAGATTTAGCGGCGTTGAGACTTTATGATTATGATTTAGGTGATGATATTTGGCTACCTGCTGCTGGTGTTCCCAAGTTTGTAACAGTTTTTGGACGTGACAGTTTAATCGCTAGTTTACAGACTACAACGATTCATCCTGGCTTTGCACTCGGCGCCTTAAAAAAGCTATCACAGTTACAAGCAACGACGTGGGATGATTGGCATGATGCAGAACCGGGTAAAATACTGCATGAAATACGGCAAGGTGAATTAGCGCATTTCCAAAAGATACCTCATACACCGTATTATGGTACAGCCGATGCAACTGTATTATATTTAATCGTTCTGCATGAAACATGGAAATGGTTAGGAGATAATTCGTTACTTAGGGAGTATCGCGACACAGTATTACGTTGTTTAGAATGGATTGATGATTATGGTGACTTAGACGGAGATGGTTTTCAAGAGTATAAAACTCGTTCGAGTCATGGTATAGAGAACCAAGGATGGAAAGATTCAGGAGATGCAATTGTGTATCCTGATGGTAGCAAAGTTTCGGCGCCTAAAGCCTTGTGCGAACTCCAAGGTTATGTATATGATGCATGGATACGCATGGCTGAAGTATTCGACGCTTTAGATGAACGTTCGTTTGCCAAATCCTTACTTAGCAAAGCATCCCAACTCCAAAAACAGTTTGAAGAACACTTTTGGTGTGATGACATAGGTTATTATGCGTTCACGCTTGACAAAGATAAAAAACCAGTTAAAACAATAGCTTCAAATCCAGGTCACTGTTTATGGAGTGGTATTGTAAGTAAAGAGCGCGCGAGTCGTGTAGTTGAAAGACTTATGGCGCCAGATATGTTTACAGGTTGGGGAATTAGAACATTATCAGCAGAAAATCCTGCATTCAATCCATTTTCCTACCATCTTGGATCAATTTGGCCACATGACAATGGTATTATTGCTCTAGGCTTCAAAAAATATGGTTTTACCGAAGAAGCCGCTCGTGTCGCGCGAAGTATATTTGAAGCTGCCAGTTATTTTGCATCTTACCGTATTCCAGAAGTATACGCAGGAATAGAAGCAAACAGTGGCGCCTTTCCAGTACCTTACATCGAAGCAAACGTACCCCAAGCATGGGCAGCAGGTTCAGTATTCCAACTATTACAAGCGATACTTGGTCTAACAGCTGACGCACCAAATAACAAACTTCACATTAACCCATGTTTACCAGATTGGTTGCCAGAAATCACATTACGTCGTTTAGAAATAGGTAAAAGCAAAGTTGACATAAAATTTTGGCTAGCTGACGGACGCACACACTGGGATGCCTCAACAATATCGGGCAAAATACAAATTGTGTAAGGTGGGCATTGCCAACCATACAATTTCAAATAAACCGTAGACGACAACATATTAATCAAAGTTCCCAACAAAAATGAAAGATACAACAATCACTCCAAAGATAGATAAAAAGAAATTTTGAGTGTCCTAGCCATAGATAGATGTAATGAAATGGTCATAAAAGCTATTAAATATATATAAGCTTAGATAACTCTATTATCAAGTCGTTAAATCATTATTGAGCGATTTCATAGACAGTTATCTACTACAACATCACAAAAGCAGGTTTAAAAAGAAATGAATTAATATTTATGTATTAACGTATTAATAAAAAATCCTTACAAGCAACTAGTATCAAAGAAGCCGTGGTAAAAATCATGGTAATTTATTATCATTACCCTTCCTTGTTTCTACTTTGCTGTTTGTTTATTAAAGTTTTTTATTTCGCTCAACTTACACTTTGCACTTGTCGCGCATCCATCTCACACACAGCTAGTAAAAATCAACTCACCTACACTCCTCATCTTTAGAGTACATGGAAACTATAAAGGAATTTAGGATTTGAGCGAGTCGAGAATAGCGCAAGGTATTAATTTAGCCATTTCAAAAGGAGTGAATCTGAATGTTTAGTCATTTGTATCGGTTATTAGCAAGTTCTATAATGGTAATGGGAGTATCGGTTGGTGCAGTTAGCCCATTAGTGATTTCGACCTCAGCCCAAGCCCAGCAAAGAGTATCTGGTAGAGCATCTGATTTGATAGTCCCATCTCAAAAACTATCTCAAACACCAACTCAAGAAACACCAACACCAACTCAAGAAACACCAACACAAACACAGGGAACACCAACACAAACACAGGGAACGGCCAACTTTCCAGATGTTAGCCAAAGTTACTGGGCACGTCCTTTCATCCAAGCGCTTGCAGAAAGAAACATAATTGCAGGTTTCCCTGATGGTACTTACAAACCTGACCAACCTGTAACGCGCGCGGAATTTGCGGCAATTATTCAAAAAGCTTTCAATCAAAACCGGGTAAGACAGTTACCAGCAAATGGTTTTAGAGATATCCGTTCCAATTACTGGGCAGTGCAGGCAATTACAACAGCTTACGAAACAGGATTTTTATCTGGTTATCCCGATAATACTTTCCGACCAAATCAACAAATTACCAAAGTACAAGCAGTCGTTTCATTAGCTAGTGGTTTGGGCTTAACTGGTGGAGACACAGCAACGCTTACAAACTACTTTACAGATGCAAACGCTATTCCAACCTATGCAGTATCTCAAGTTGCCGCAGCCACACAAGCAAGCGTCGTTGTTAATTACCCAGAAATCAAAGTCTTTAATCCAGAAGTACCATTAACGCGCGCGGATGCAGCAGCACATGTGTACCAAGCATTAGTAAGACAAGGAAGATTGCAACCCATTGCAAGCAACTTACCTGCGGCTAACTATATTGTAGGTAGTACTCAAACTGGTGGTACACAAACTGGTACAAATCCAGGTGGTACTCAACCAGGTACTGACATTGTTTCCACAGCATCAGCAAGTAACTCATTTACAGTTTTAGCTTCTTTGTTAAAAACAGCAGGTTTAGCAGAAAGCTTGCAACAGGGTGGACCATTCACAGTATTTGCTCCTACAGATGAAGCATTTGGACGATTACCAAAAGAAACTCTAGACCGCTTACAGCAACCAGAGAACCGGGAAACTTTAATCAGACTTTTAACTTATCACGTTGTACCTGGACAGTTAACAGCGAGTCAATTAAAAACTGGTGACATCAACACTGCTGAAGGTAAACCAGTAAACGTTAAAGTTAATACATCTGAAAATCGAGTTACAGTCAACAACGCTCAGGTAACTAAGGCAGATATTGCCGCTAGTAACGGTGTTATCCATGCCATCAACAGAGTTTTAGTACCATCTGATGTCAGCTTAAACCTAGGTTCACAAGGACAAGCTAGCGTTGAGCCAGGTCGTGCAACCCGTGGTGGTAGAAGCTATATTGGCGCCGCAGGAAATATTGGTTTAACTGGAGGTGGAGTACTTGGTATCGGTAACTTTGCGGTGATTAGTAAAATAGGCTTAACAGATAACTTCTCTGTGCGTCCCGGCGCCGTATTTGGTGATAACACAGTTGTATTAGTTCCAATAACATTTGACCTAGCTCCGCGTTCAGCAAACCCCACAGGAGATCGAGTATTCGCAATATCTCCTTATATTGGTGCAGGTGTCGCCATTGAAACCAATAACGATACCGACATTGGACTCTTACTAACTGGTGGTGTAGACATTCCCATCGCATCTAGGTTCACACTCAACGGCGCCGTAAATGCAGCATTCCTAGACAGCACCGACGTAGGCATACAAGTAGGTGTAGGTCTCAACTTCTAATCTCTTGTGGCACAGGCATTCGGCGCCTGTGCATACAATAATTAAACATTTTTCGGCGCCTATTCACAATTACAAACAGGATATGGGAATATAATCTCTGTGCAATTAATATCATGTCCGGTTGATTGCCTACAATATAGTAGAGACTAAACATGTTTAGTCTCTACGTTGGTTTTATTATGGTTATGCTATAAAGACACCATATAACTAGCACTGCTAAAATGCATTCTAAGAGGATGTTTGAAAAGTCTAAAATTATACTGTAGCTTTATAAAATCCCCCCAACCCCCCTTAACAAGGGGGGCTAGAAACGCTCTTTTCCCCCCTTATTAAGGGGGGCTAGGGGGGATTAAACTCAGGATTATGTGTTAAATATTACTTTTCAAACAGCCTCTAAGAGCAACCGAACCTCCTTATAACGTCCAAATCCCAAGTACATAGTAAAGCGATGCTTTTCACACCAAAAGAGCAACTTAATAAAGAGTCAGCCGAAGTCCGGAGTGGAACGTTTGCCTGAACGAATTCAAGCTGCCTTAGTTGCGCGCGCTACTGAAATAAATTATCCAATTGAAGCAATCATTGAAATGGCAATTGCTAGCTTCCTTGATACAGAAGCATTAGGTTTTGCTGATTGTAAACCAGGACGCGGACAATAAAAACCTTATAAGTAGTCGGACAAAATTAATTACATAAAATTAGACTTGAAACCCTTATCCAGCCTAGAAACCAAAGTGTAATTATTTCTGCCTAGGTACTTAGTTATATTTTACACGAGTGCAAGTCTTTTACCACAGAGACACAGAGTTCACAGAGGAAATTGCTTTAAAACAGGCGCCATATTAGCAACAGATTATAAACGGATGTAACGGATGTTAGCCTTAACATAGATAGACTTGCACTAATAGAACAAGAATAGTAAACTTAGTTTATAGACTTAGTTTACTAAACCGTAGAATTGTGGAAACAGTAAATATTCATCAAGCAAAGACCAATCTCTCGCGACTTTTATCGCGCGTTGAACTTGGAGAAGAAATAATTATTTCAAATCGAGGTATTCCGGTTGCTAAATTGGTGCCGTTTCGCTCCTCATCAAATCGACTGAGTAGTTTAGGGTTAGACAAAGGGCGTTTTGTAGTACCCGAAGATTTTAACGCTCCCTTACCCGAAGATATATTAGCAGCGTTTGAAGGTGACGCTTAAGTGAAACTATTGCTGGATACACAATGTTGGTTATGGTGGTTTACCGAACCAGAGCGTTTGAATGAGGACACAATAACCCAAATTGCCGATGAAGCGAATGAATTATGGTTTTCCGTTGCTAGCATTTGGGAAATAGGCATAAAAGTTTCTATTGGAAAACTGCCACTACCGGAACCCCTTGACACTTATATTTCCAGTCGGATGGCAGAACTCGGAGTTCAATTGCTTGACATTAGAGCAAGTCATGCTGTGAAAGCTTCTTCATTGCCTTTGCATCATCGAGACCCCTTTGACAGAATGTTGATTGCACAGGCGATAATTGAGGATATGACGCTTGTAACTGCTGATTCTATGTTTAGGCAATACGATGTTGCCATTCTTTAAACCGTTAGCAATGTATTGCTAACCGCCATCTGCATATAACCTATTAGAGGCGCCTGGATTATAGTTTAAGCGTAAGCAGCCAAACTGCTCCATCATATCTTCCCATGTCAGTCTTTCTTCAGATGCTAGTCGGTAAACACCAGCTTCATAACTCTCTGCAATTGTCAGCATCATAGTTGTTAGGCTATTAAAAGCAAGGTTAACATCACCACTATCACAGCCAATATGAAATACAGGTGCAGTATCTACTTGGTTAGTCGTTCCTGGTACAGCAAAATACTCACCTTCAAACTCAAAAATCGGAAACAAATAAAGTGGTTCACCTCCATTAGAACGCGCTTCCAGCCAATAACCATGATTCAACCCCTCTGATATTTCCAGAGCCATATCCAAATGCCAGAAGTAATGGTAAACAAAAATACTAGCTTCTGAATTTGTTCCGTTACGCCAGTGATACAAGTCATATACCTCTTTTGGCACTTTAAATGGTAAATTACTGAGTTTGGACTCGATTTCTTCGTAAGATAAGCCTGGTAAAAATCCTTCAGTATACGAGGGAGCGTTGTATTGTAGCCAATAAAAAATCCTCTCGCTTGAATCTATTAGCAGTGCTTTTCTAATTTCATAAAGATTGTGGTATGTAGATACTGTATTACAATAATTTATTAACGCATTAATTCGAGCTTCTTGCTGGTTATGTAATATAGTATAAGCAACCCAAAAATCAGAACTTTCAGTTTGTTGTAATACTTGAGCTAATAAATTAAGATTATCAATTGTTTGAAAGTTCTGATATATTCGGTTAAAGCCAATATATTGAAGTAGCAACTGTCTTAAATAAGCATGGTTTTCTTCTAACAACCAGCTTACAGATAATTGTTCAGAAGGAAGTTGTTCTATTATAGCTTGGCGCAAACGAAAATCAGATTCTTCTAAATACCATTGAGGTTGCCATTCTTGTGGTGTAACTGAGTTATATTTTTCTGGCATTAAGGCGCCATAATAAGCATATACATTAAACTCATCAGCAAAAACAAGTGCAGGTTCTCCTACCGCATGAAGAAAGTTTTGCTCGTTTATACAAATTTTTGTAGGTGGTTCGCAAATAATGCAAACTCTTTCAAAGGGAAAAATTGTTCCACCTAGAGTTAGTAGAGCTAGAGAAGTTTCCCACTGTGTTACATTATGTGAACAATTTAAAACAGAGATGCAGAAGTCAAAATAACAATAGCTGCCAGCTAAAGAATCTGGAGAAATATTATTATAGAAACGGCTAATTTCTACTTTTGATGTATATAATAATTCTGTTTCTAGTTTGCGGTTAAGTGGGCTAAATAATTGACTCAGGTAGCTTAATGGTTGATAAAGCTCTTTTTTTAAATACGCATCCAAATTTGAATCAAATTCTTGGGGAATTGAGACTATCCATTTATTATGATGTTGTACTTTCTGGTTAAGCTTACTTCCTACAGGCCGTGTTGCTGTACCCGAAAGTTCTAATAATCCTTCGTAAGGGCTATTCACTACAATAATATCAGGTTCTCTAAATGCGTTAGAGGTGTAGGCTGCTTTCACTGCTTCTATTGCTTTTTGTTGGTCTAGTCGATGAGTTGATAGTGCAATTTGGCGCCATTTTTCTATATATACTGGTATTAATGCTTTTTGTTCTGGCGTTAGTGTTTCAATTTTTTTATTGGGCATAGTGAATGGATATATTAATTACAAGCTTTCAGCCTCCATTATACGTATAATTACTCAATATAGACTCTCCTAACATTCAAGAAAAAGTTTAAAAGTAACGTAATGAACGGACAGGCGAGACGCCTATCCTACGGGGACATCCGTTCATCCGTTACATCCGTTTTATCCGTTGCCAGTGTTACTTAAAGCCAGGTGGCAAAATCACCTTATCAACCACATGAACAATACCATTACTTGCAGGAATATCAGCTTGCACAACTTTGGCGCCATTAACAGTAACTGCATTGGCGCCTGCATTAACAGATACCTTAACAGATTGACCTTCTACAGTTTTCACATTTCCGGTTTTAAGTTGACTTGAAGTAACTCGTCCGGGTACAACGTGATAACCAAGAAGCTTAACTAATTTTTGCTTATTTGCTGGCTTCAATAAATTGTCCACAGTACCTGTTGGTAAAGCATTGAAAGCTGCATCTGTAGGCGCAAACACTGTGTAAGGTCCAGTCCCACTCAAATTTTGCTCTAAACCAGCTGCTTTAACTGCCTTCGTTAAAATTGTGAACTGCCCTTGACTTGCTGCTGCTTGTGCTAACTGTCCTAAATTTTCACTTCCTGTCGAGGCACCTGTAGTTGGAGTAGGTGAGGCAGTTACAGTTTCTGTCACAGTTGGTGTAGCGGTGACAGTCGGAACATCAGAAACCGGTGAAGTATTAGAACTAGGTGTTTCCGCAACAGAAGGAGTAGTCGTATTATCTGCTGTTGGTTGTCCACAAGCGGATAACGCTACAGCACTACCTAATACTACTGCACCTAAAAATGTTTTTCTAAAAAATCCAAGGTTAAGTGTCATAGTTTCTATGAAATTCATCGTATTTACAAAAGTTAACGAATGGATTTACAAATGTTGTCTGTCTAATGGCATAAATAAAGCATGAACAACATCTTTGTTGACACATAACCTTCAGAAATCATGCAACTAACAGCTTTACATACAGCAATTCTCGTCACTGACTTAGAAAAAGCAGAGCATTTCTACGGTGAAGTATTAGGACTAGTAAAAATAGACCGAGTAATGAAGTTTCCAGGTACGTGGTATCAAATTGGAGACTACCAACTTCATCTAATTGTGGCGCCATTCGTCGTAAATCAGCCAAAACACGAAAAATGGGGACGCAACCCCCACATAGCTTTTTCAGTTTCCGACTTAGATGCCGCTAAACAGCAGCTATTAAATTATAACTTCCCAATTCAACCAAGTGCGTCCGGGCGCCCAGCAATTTTTACGGCTGACCCGGATGGGAATATCATCGAGTTAGGTCAAAGATAAAATAGTCATTAATACAGGTAGACTATGGCTGTTTTTGCATATTCCTATACCGACCCGCTTTTAGACGTTGCTCCCGAACCAAATAGTTGGGGATGGGAAGTTGACCGAGTTTACGAGGACTTAGGAAAACGTTCTGAACTGCAAAAATTACTCGCTGACTGTCAAGATAACCCACCGCAATATCTTCTGATTCGTTCGTTGCAAGAATTAGGAGATAATTTAGAGCAGGTTAGTGTCTGTATAGCCAAATTAAAAGCTCTAGGAATTACCTTGGTTGCAGTTGAGCAAACTTATAATTCTTCCGACAATACACTTAATCAACACATAGAACTAATAAATTTAATACAGCAAATTCAATATACTCTACGCAGTCGTCGAATTCGTCAAGGTCATGCCCGCAAGCGTCTTGATGCGGCGCCTCCTCCTGGTAAAGTTCCTTACGGATATCGCAGAGGTAAAGCTAAATACATAGTTGACCGAACAACAGCACTCGTCGTCAAAGACTTTTTCGATAACTTCCTGCTTTATGGTTCATTGCGAAATGCAGTAAGGTACATAGCCAAAAAGTACAACAAAAAAATTTCTGTCACCACAGGAAAGCGGTGGTTAACAAACCAGGTATATCGGGGCAACACAGCATACCAAAACGGTGATATTATCTCTGGGACACATGTACCAATTATAAACAAAGAAGAAGCAGCACAAATAGATAGATTGCTGCGTCGCAACAGTCGTTTAAGCACACGTTCCGCTTCAGCACCTCGTTCTTTAGCAGGTTTAGTAACTTGCAGCGAATGTAAATCCAACATGACAATTACGCGCGTTACTATACGTAAACAAACAAAAGAATATCTATATCTACGTCCCATCAACTGTCCCAAAAAACCCAAATGCTCGTCAATTCCATACGAAGAAGTATTAGGGAAAACGATTTTGGTTGTATGTCAAGACTTACCAAAAGCTATTGAGGGAGTAAACTTTCCCCAACTCGATGCAATAAAAAGTCACTTAGGACAACAAATAGCGCGCGCATCACAAATCTTAGAACAAATTCCCGAACTAATTGAAACAGGCGTTCTAGACGAAGAAACAGCCAAACTGAGAACATACAAACTCCGCATAGAGATTTCAGAGCTACAAGCAAAACTAGCAACACTTCCCCCCGTCAACCTCCGTTCAGTAGCGCAAGCAGTATCAATACCCCAATTTTGGCTAGACCTATCTGAGTCAGAACGAAGATTTTACCTCCGCGAATTTATTAGAGAAATCGAAATCGCGCGTCAAGATAACACCTGGGAACTAAAAATAATATTCATTTTCTAGTGGGTATTGTGGAATGGGCATCCTTGCCATTAGCGTCAAGTTAAGCTAAAACCTACTACGTCACCTCCAATTCGCAATTCGCAGTTC
>NZ_JBXXZH010000111.1:0-29665 GCF_059640475.1 Calothrix sp. CBUCES-K 9914 | reverse complement strand
AGGGTTTCAAGACTTTATAAAATTCCTTAGCGTACAATTTTCCCGTTTTGGCACGTTCTAGCCTAATACAAATTAACTTGGACGCTTGTAGTAGAGTCAAAGTTAATTCATTACAGGCGTCTGCCCTCATAAATACCTGGTTACGTTACAATAACTTAAAATATAAAGCGTATCATAATCAAAATACGCGCATTAGTGTTTATGTATCAAAATCAGGGACAACCGACTATTTCAGTGGAAAATTTTAAACTTCCATTCAAGGGTAAGTTGTCAAAGGATAATCGTTGGGTCGTGATGGCTTCTTTTATTCCCTGGTCAGAACTAGAGGAAGAGTATTCATCTCCTAATTCTATTGACGTGAAGGCGCCAGTTAATTCATTTAGGATAGCGTTGGGTGCATTAATCATCAAAGAAAAACTAGGCATGAATAATAAAGAAATAGTAGAACAAATCAAGGAAAATCCTTATCTCCAGTATTTTATAGGTTTACCATCCTATAGTAATGAAGTTCCATTTGACGCTTCAATTCTAGCTACTTTTCCGGAAAAAATCAGTACTGAGTTAGTCAACAAAGTAAATAAGCAAATCAAGGAAAAGATGCGCTAAATGTTAAAGCAAGGTTAAAACTAAGAGGTGCCTGAAATTCTGAAACTATAACTTTTAATGGCGTCTGTACATGTTGGTTATAAATACAGGCACCGTTTGAATAAGGGTTTTTTCGTAGAGACACAACAACAACGTGTTTGTTAAGTTTGGAAAAAACAGGTGCTTTTCTCCAATGATAAAACCGCGCGCGGTACGTCAATTACCCGAATGCCCCAACTGTCGCTTTTACTGCGATAATCCTTTTTTGTTCTGTGAAGTTCTCCCGGATGGAGCAGAAGGAAACTCGTGTATATATTATGCTCCTGAAATAGGCGCCCTCTATAAGGCACCGTGCCGAGATATGACCAAAAACCTGCAAGATGACCTGGAAAGGCTTGATTTTGCGTTGTAAATAACGACTTTTTGACTCTAATGTAGCAAATTTTCAAACCAAGACAGGATAAGGGTTTTCAGACCATCTTGCAGGTTTTTACACGTATCCTGGCTCAATGCCTTATTGACCTTATTCTCAACTAAAGATTGAGACTTGCTTTAAGTCTTAGTCTCTGTAATCCTTGATACACAAGCTTTTTAGCTCCTAAAATCCGTCGAACTCACGTTGTATAAGATTCGGTATTGTCAGGAATACGCCAAAGTCGCAAACTTCCTAGCTTTTGGGCTATTGCAGGGTAAGGCTTGCGGGGAAAGGGGGGAGACGCAAACTGCTTCCTAGTCAATAAAGCTTTTCGAGGCACCGAGGACGTTTAAGGCGCCGCTCTACGTAAAACTGATAATGGCTATGAGTTTTCTTCGTATATTTTATTTCCTAGAAGTCACTAAAACTTTGTGATTGACTGATCTTTGGCGAAAGCAACTAACCAACCCTAGCATTCCGCAGGCAAGGAGGGCGATCGGCGAACTAGACTCAGGTACCGATGACACAATTTGAGGATTGAAGGTAGAGCCATTAAGGTCTGCGTCGGTAAACCCAAACACATAGAATCGGTTTGCTCCAGCAGTGTCAGGTACAAAGTCGTTATCGTTAGCTACCCAGAGGGTGTGGTTAAGGACACCATTCACCTCAATATCTTGACCAATAGCCAGCCCTTCTATCTTAGAGGGAATCTGAGTCTTCGCAATATTGTTCGGTGCGCCGTTCAGTATATTAACAAGATTAAGAAAAGGCTGAGAGGATTTGGTGACTGCATTGTTGAAAGCTTGTGCGCCAGTCATATTACTTACATCTACAGCATTGTTGATATCTATCTTAAACACTTGTTTTACAGTAGCGGAAGAACCGTCTCCAAGACCCTTTCCGTCACGCTCATCAACCAAAAACTCATGGTCATTAAGTGCTACAATATCGCTCACGCCTGATCCGGTTGTCAAATCGTAGGCATATTCATGGGTAGTCGCCCCAGTAGCAATGTCGATAGTAACCATACGCAGCACCTTTGCTGAATTACCACCAGGTGTTGCATCTTGGATGAGTGAAGCTTGTACCATAGCAACCAGAGTTTTGCCATCGGGAGTAATGGCGAGTCCCTCAATACCCTTATTAGCAGTACGACCAGAGGTATTCGAGCTGATTTCTGTTGACCCGACTGGAGAAAGATTGTCTACATAGTATTTAGCAGGTAGGGTGAAGCTGCGGATGCGCTCGCCAGTCGCACGATCAAACTGATAGATATAAGGTCCATACTCGTCAGAGACAAACGCACTGGTACCATCGTTAGAGAGACGAATACCTTCCGGGTCAAACCTGGCATCGTTGGGATTACCAGAATTTTGGTTCGGATCGTAGTTATCGGATCGACCTGTAAAGTAAAACTTGTTGGGTGTGTTTATAGATGGCGCACCAGAACCCAGACCAACATTGCTTCCCGTTCCATAGGTAAGTGGGGTCGGATTATAAAGCAAGGTGGTCTTTGTCAACGTCGGTGTCAATGAAAAGGGTTGTGCCGATCCGGGTGCATTAGGTGTCAGAGCCATTGATATGGTATGGAGGCGCGAGATAAAAGAGACTGTATCATCGACGGCACTGTTGTAGGCAGTAGCGTTGGGTCCGCGATCGGGGACTGCAATGAAGGTGTTGCCTCCTGCCCAGGTCAAGCCTGACCCAAGGCCACCAAGGATGTTGTTTGGCAGACCGTTCTCTAGATTGCCAGTTAAGCCAGAGAGGTCGGCATTAGGACCTGCGGTAGAGCCATTGAGTGTACCTGTTGCTAACAAAGTCGCTGCTTGTGCTTGGGATGCGCCGATCAAACAGAGGCAAGCAGTAAGGACTAGGTGGTTAGAAAATTTTGTCACGATGCTCGATCTCCTGTGGTATATTTTCTTCTATGCAAAAAATAAGCAGAATTAGAAATCTAAAATTCAGAAGACTTTTGAAGTTCCATGCAGCACACGTTGAATAATGACTGTATTTTTACTTTACCCGAGCTTAGTTGTATTTACTTAACTTCATAAATTATTTTACAAAAACTTCATCTAGTACCTTTTTTTAAGGTGTTAAGTTAGCAGTAATACAACGTTGATTTTACTATTAGAAACAGGTGCCATGTGCCATATAAATAATATGGTTATATTCGCTTTAGGCACCAACTCATAACTATTGTAAACCTGGCAAAATTATTCATAGTACAATATAATAATATCGGCTATGTTTTTAGGACTTACAGATCCAAGCAAAGAATTCGAGTCAAGTACAACTATTACTGAGAATTGGTTAGAGTTGAAATCAGAAGATTCCTACTACAAAGAGATTATTATTGATGGAAAAGAATTATTGATTCAAATGGTTGAGCAGAGCGAGCAAGTATATATAGTTTTTTGCAACCGTCTAATGGAACAGATTAATTCTATTAATTTTAAGGAATTACCCCAGGAATTAAAAAAACCATTGAGTTTACTTCTTCGCTACGTCAAAGGGGAGTTAGAAGTATGGTGCCAAGCGATACAAGGCTGTCATGACGTTTTATCAAGGGTTTAAATTTTATAGCTTCGCTTAATTTATCAGGGGTGTGAGTAGCTGTTGTGGCTTGCAAACAAGGCGCTTTTTGGCTCACAATAAATGCAACTAAATTTACAAAAATAAATTCGATTCGCAAAAAATGTAAATAAGCCAGAATACTTACTTGTAAAGAGTTTGAGATACTTTGCGCTCCGCCCGCACTTCGCCCGATATCTTAAAATCTAGTTGCATTTATTGTGAGCCGAGAATTGTCTTGTTTGTAAGTCCAAGGGTTTATGATTGCAAGCCACAACACTTAAGCAGATAAATTGCTGTTTCATGTTCTGGGTGATAGTGTGGTTCAGCGATTCCACCTGGAGGAATAATTGCTAGATACATTGCAATTCTAAGAGCGCCTGTCGTACTTGCACAAATACCAACAAAACCAGGCAAATTTTGGCTGTTGAGCGTTTCTGCATCGGGACGAACAATAATTAGCTCTTTTGGCTTTTGTGAAAGTTGACCATCGGAATCATGATTGGATACTGTTTCTATCATTACAAATTCTCATAAGGATAATTTGAGACCTCCTTAAATAATTCACGCGCGCAAAAATCAACTTATGCAGGTGCCACTGGACGTTAGTTTCGTTTTAGTCGTGGGTATCCTAACTGTATAGAATAATCATTCTCAGTTAAAAACTATACAGGGATATATGACAACATACTGCCGCGACCAAGCTAGAGATGAATTGACGTTGATGATGGGAGGTGGCGCCGCTCACTTCGTTATTAATATTACTTTTGTCTGAGGCACCAAATTTTTTGTAATTCTGACGTGCTTGATTCAAGCTAACTTTATTTGCTCCTCCTTCATAATTTGGGTCGTCAAATTGAACGTTATCGTTTTCCCAAAAACAGACTGGGCAAATTTCAAATGAACCAATACTATCTTCTTCTAAAGTTAGATTTTCACAACACGGACAAAGAAATTTATCCATAAAAACCCCTTTATTATTTAGCTTTCTTAAGTACCTAAATACTCAGGTACTTTAATACTAACTCTCATTACAGGCGCCGTTTGTAGTGGAGAAGCTTCTATATAAATAGGTGCCAATTTAAAACGTATGTACTTTTTAGTTGCATTCACAATTTGAAACAACTCCTATTTTTTCTATTATTACAGACTCTCATAAGGATGATTTGATATCTCCTCAAATAATTCACGCGCGTAAAAATCAACTTATGCAGGCGCCTGTTCCGTTAGTTTCGTTCTAGACCTGGGTATCATAACTGTATAGAATAATCATTCTCAGTTAAAAACTATACAGGGATATGACAACATACTGCCGCGACCAAGCTAGAGATGAATTGATATTGATGATGGGAGGAGGCGCCGCTTGTGGCGTTGCTGGTAGCATTCCCGTTGTCGGCGCCGGAGTTTTCAACGCTAGTTTAACTGCAGTACAAGCTGCTGTGGTTGCTCGTATTGCTCAAGTTTACAACGTAGACATCATTGCCGCAGGTGGAGCAGGCGCGCTAGCCGGAGCAATTATTGCAGCAGGTGGAGGACAATTGTTAGCCAGAGTTGGGGGAACACTAGCTGGGATGATTCCTGGTGTAGGTGGACTTGTACAACCCGCAATTGGAGCAGGTGCGGTTAAAGCGTTTGGCGAAGCTACGATTGCTTACTTTGAAAAACTTTACCCTAACAAAGTTTACGTTAAAAAGTAGAGTTACAGAGTAAATATGGTTAAAACAAATTCGTTTGCAATTTTGGCGCCTGTTCCAGAGATACATCTACTATCAGCAGTGGAAACAATATGTAAGTTAGAGCGTGAATCAAGTAATCCAATTAAAATTGCTTTTGGTAGCATGGATTTTGACTTGTTTCGCAAAGCTGATGATTTACGTAATGGTGAAAGTGTAGAAGTATTAATTTATGCTTCTCATTCAGCTAGAGAACAACCTTTAAATTCAGAAGTAACTTGGTATGGTTCATACATTGGGCATGTCAATTCTAGAAATGGTAGGTATCCAGGTAACCCGAAGTTTCGTCCAGCATTCACTGCTACTGACAAACCCACCTGGGCTGTTTTCTGGGAAATAGTAAATTTGAAACCTCTCAGTTCGGCACCTATTAAAATTGGGTCTTTAACAGGGTTGAACAAAAAGTCTTGCTACAATTCTCGCTTTATTCCTGAAAGACCGCTACTTATCGACGCAATAACCTTCACAAAAGCATAGTTTACCTCCCAATAGGCGCCGACTCTTGATGAATACAGAAGTACTCAAATGTTTAGATACTTATCGGCGCCAATTCGTGATAATAGTACCAATAAACTCATGTGAAAAACCTATGGCTTCCGAAACTTACAAACCTCCTATGGATAAGTTACTTGCATACGCAGACTGTAGTAAGTTAAATGAATGGCCAAACTACATTGAAGAATTTGGTTTTGCCAAAGAACATATTCCCGACTTAATACGTTTAGCGACTGATAAAAAATTACATGAGACCCATGAAGATATTCTGGAAATTTGGGCGCCACTTCATGCTTGCCGCGCGCTTGGTCAACTGCGTGCGACGGAAGCAGTAGAACCATTAATCACTTTATTCCATGAAGTTTATGAAAGTTGGAGTTACATTGATTTACCCAAAGTTTTTGGCTTAATTGGCGAGTCAGCTATTCCTAGCCTGCACTCATATCTTGCTGATGACTTTCGCGAAGTTAATCAACGTTTTGCTGCGGCTTCATCCTTAACTAGTATTGCTGAAAATTATCCTGATATACGGAACGAATGTGTTGATATTTTAACTCAGCAATTAGAGCAATTCGCAACTAATGAACCAGAATATAATGCTATTTTAATTGGTGAACTTATTAAATTGAAGGCGATTGAATCAGCTTTATTAATTGAAAAAGCTTTCACCGCGCGCAAAGTAGATACAATGCTTGCGGGAAATTGGGATAATATCCAAGTGTCCTTGGGATTGAAAAAGCGCGAAGAAGTTTCTCGTTTTAATGAAGAAATCGACTCGATGACTGCTATGTTAAATGGAGCAATAACACAGCTATATCAACAGCCTAAAGGCTTTTTTAAGTCCAATTATCAGAAAAAAATCAAGAAAAAGAAAAAATAGAGGCGCCAATACCGAGGGCGTTAGTAATCTGAGTCTTCCATACAATCCTTTTTATAACTATTTTACAGGCGCCCACACCCCATCAATACATAGGTACTTAAATATTTAGACACTTATTATCGGCGCCAGTTCATGATAATAGTAATAAGGAACTCATGTCAAAAACCTATGGTTCCCGAAACTTACCCATATCCTGTAAATAAGTTACTTACTTACGCTAACTGTAGTAAGCTCAAAGAATTACCTAACTATATCGAGGAATTTGGTTTTGGGAAAGAGCATATTCCAGATTTAATTCGTTTAGCAACTGATAAAAATCTATATGAGACCTGTGAGGATACTCTGGAAATTTGGGCGCCTGTTCATGCATGGCGAACACTGGGTCAACTACGAGCAACAGAAGCAATTGAACCCTTAATTACTTTATTTCATGATACTGAGGATGATTGGACTAATTTTGATTTACCCAAAGCTTTTGGTTTAATTGGGGCGCCAGCTATCCCTGCACTTACAGAATATATTAATGATGATTCGCATGAAGATTACCAGCGCTTTGCTGCAACTTCGTGCTTCTTTTATATTGCTATAAATTATCCTGATTTAGGCAAAATATGTGTTAGTATTTTAACGCGACAGTTAGAATTTTATAAAATTAATGGAAAACAGTTTAATGCTATTTTAATTGATGAACTTGTTAAATTAAAAGCAGTTGAGTCAGCTTCAATAATTAAAAAAGCCTTCAGCGCACGTAAAGTAGATACCTTGCTTGCAGGTAACTGGAAGGATATCCAAGTTGACTTGGGGTTAAAAACGTGGGAAGAAGCTTACTGTACCGATGGTTATGAATTAAGACCATTTGAAGTAATGTTAAATTACTCGGCGCCGGAACTATATCCTTTTCCTGATACTTCTAGCAAGAAAAAGAGAAAGAAAAAGAAAGGCGCCCTCTAATAGATAATACTATTGGTATTTCATAACTGGCGGCACTCAACAACCGAGATAAAGTATTTCTATAATTAATTTGTACTATATGGATTACAGCGCCCCGAATTACTATTCCTGATTACATCAACAAAAAAAGGCGCCCGACAATGTAAATAATTATTGCCATCAAGTAAATATCCTTTATACAATAAAGAAATTCCATGAAAATGTAAATTAACGCGCGTAACTCAACTGTGTCAACATGGCGAAAAAGAAAATAACGAAGTCCCCAGAACCCAAGGCATCAGCTAAAAAAGTTAAAGAAAGTACACCCTCTATTAGTAAGGCGCCTGCCAAGGAAGTAAAAGCAGTTAAGCCCAAAGTTGAAGAGGCGCCTGCTAAAAAAGCTAAACAAATCGAAGCTCTAGAAGGTAAAGCATTAACTGATAAAGTTAAAGAAATGCCCAACAGCAGTAAAGAAGAAAAAGCTAAGGCGTGTGGCTACTATAGCGTCACCAAAGATGGCGTAGAGCGAGTTAACATGATGAAATTTCTCAACGCTCTACTTGATGCAGAAGAGATATCATTTAATACCCCCTCTGACAAGAATAGTCGTGGACGTAGTGCTAGTTACCGAATTTCAGTGCAGTCTAACGGCGCCTTGCTAATAGGTTCTGCTTATACAAAACAGTTAGGCTTAAAACCAGGGGATGAATTTTCCCTCAATATAGGTAGAAAGCACATCAAGTTGATAGCAATTTCATCCGAAGAAAATCAAGACGACATCGCTGCTTAGTTCATTAACGGTGATAGGCGCCTGATACCATTTTAATACGAAGCTGCACATAATCAATTGAGTAAAAGCCTTGCTACATAAGCTCAAATCAATAATTCTCAATCCTGGACACTGGGGTTATTTATCATGTTATGAAAAGCAAATTTTAGAAATGATTATAGTTGTAGCCAGCTGCTGAGGGGGTGACGAAAACCTCTGAACCTGAGACACAGCAATAGTTACAAGCGTGCGTGCCATAAAAAGATAAACCTCATTTTTCGACTTTATTGATAATAGAATCAATAAGCTTCGTACAAAAGTCTTATTTTTCGTTGGGCTTTGTTCTAAATTTACTTTTATCTTTCAAGCGGTCACTTATCTATAACCTTTACTGCATAAGGCTTTTAAGCTAGTTAGTCACCCCCAGTGTTAGCACCCCATTAAGTTCATTACTCCCGTCTTGACTTTTAGCGATATAGTTATGCGACTTGAAACAAGGCTAAGTTCATAACTTAGTTCCAAAATCGCCCCCAATTTTTAAAAAAAGTATAGTTATAAAGTTTAAGCTGTCTGTCTTATGATTTTTTTGTTTGATCCGCTTCAGTGATAACCGAATTAAAAAATCTCAATGGCTTGTTATGACAAAACCAATTATAAGCATTTATAGCTGAAACGTTGCATTTTAACAGTAATACATAAATTAAATTAATATTAATTTTGAGTAAATATAGTCCAAATCTCAGTTGTCAGAATTGAGTTTTAATGATAAACAGGCTGCTAATTTTGACATAAACCCTTTTGTAAGTGGCTGGAATGCTTGAAATACAAGGATATTAAGATTTTGGCTGCTAGAGGCAAAAAAGAAGAATATCGGTAATATCAGTAATTTCCACATTCTCATTATACTTAAGTAATATTTAATATTTATGAGTAAAGACAATGTTGTTATGTAACAAAAATGAAATATCTTAACGAAAATTTGAAAAGTACATCCTCAAAACGAGGAAACAGATTCAGTTGAAAGCTGTTTCTAGTTCTGTCCTCCGCTTTGCCATTCATAAATAATCTTTCCAAAGTTTATATCAATTAAGAGTCAAAAATGAATCAAATTATTTCGCCCTCCGAAAAAGGTGTTGCTTACCATAAAACTATTCCCTCAATTCCAAAGCCAAAAGTATCTGACCTACAACAAGCCCAATTAGGCTCATTGCAATATAAGATGTCTCTGACTGGAGAGGGTAGTAAGACGAATTCTAGTTTTGACAATACTTATGAAGTAGAAGTAGAGAGGTTGGTTCAAAGTCTGGACTTGGACAAAGCCATTGCCTCAGATACTCACCAAGCTACGCTCGAATTAGTCAAATTCAGAGCAGCTTTAATAGACTGCAACCGAAAATTAAGACAAGAAATGGCTCAAAAAATCTTACAATTGGAACAAGAAATTGACGACTATAAACGGCAACTAGCCTTTACTATCAAGAAGAATGTAGAATTAACACGGATTTCACAACTAGATGAACTAACTCAAGTTGCCAATCGCCGTCAATTTAACGAAGCTTTAGAGTGGCAATGGCAACAAATGACGAAAATGAGCCAACCGCTGTCGCTAATTTTGTGTGATGTAGATTATTTCAAACGCTATAACGACACCTATGGACATCAAATGGGTGATTTTTGTCTAAAAGAAATCTCCACAACCATAAGCAGTATGCTCAAGCAGAGTGGAGGTTTAGTCGCTCGCTATGGAGGTGAAGAATTTGTGATTTTATTATCTAATACCTGTGCAGATGAAGCAATGGTTTTTGCAGAAAAAGTACGAATGGCAATTGAGCAAAAGCAACTACCTCATCCAACTTCAGATACTTGCGCCTTTGTAACGTTGAGTATGGGAGTAGCTAGTTTTGTTCCCCACACAAAAACGTCTGGGCAAAGTCTATTAGCTCAGGCAGACATAGCCCTTTACAAGGCTAAAAACTCAGGACGCAACCGTGTAAGTAGGTAGACTAAAAAGTGCTGTATCTTTTTACTAATTGGGTTTTCAGATAAGACAATATATGCTTCATAAAACACCTAATAATCTATACTAGAAGCGGCTTTTGCCCGCCGCCCTAGTAGTGCTAATGTTCGTGCCATCAAGGGCTGGCAGTGCGCACCGTACAATTGGGATGTATTTTTAACTAAGCAACCTTACTTGCTTGTTCAAAACGTTTAGTAATCTCGTCCCAGTTGAGGACATTCCACCAAGCTTGTAAATAGTCAGCACGTTTGTTTTGGTATTTAAGGTAGTAAGCGTGTTCCCATACATCATTACCCATAATGGGGTATTTACCTGCACTAATAGGACTATCTTGGTTTGCTGTACTTACAACATCTAACTTACCGTCTTTATTGCGAACTAGCCAAACCCATCCGCTACCAAACCGCTTGCCTCCCTCTTCATTAAATTTCTTTTTAAAGTCGGCAAAGCTGCCAAAATTTTCGGCAATAGCAGCAGCCAAGGCGCCTTTTGGTTCACCACCACCATTAGCTTTCATAATTTCCCAAAACATGGTATGGTTCACGTGACCGCCACCGTTATTACGTACTACATTACGAATATCTGCTGGTACACTATCGAGTTTTTGTAGTATTTGCTCTACAGTTTTACCTTTAAGCTCTGGATGTTTGTCGAGAGCAGCATTTAAGTTATTTACATAAGTAGCATGATGCTTATCGTGATGGAAGCGCATTGTTTCAGCATCGATATGTGGTTCCAAGGCATCATACGCATATGGTAAAGGTGGTAGTCCAATAGTCCCCTTTGGTGCTTCACTTTTTTGCGTTGGAGTCGGCGCCGCAGTTGAAGTATTTTGTCCATCTGGACTATTTTGGGCTAAAGCGCACCCATCTAACGCAAACGCACCAACGCTGGCGCCGAGTAAAACCAAGAAATGGCGACGTACAATCATAACGAGATTATTAGAAGTATTTTCTACCTTTATTCTCTAAGATTCGCGCGATAAATCATCAATTTCGGTAAAAAATATAACCTAACAATTGAGAATTATTTTTTTTTGTATTATAAATCACATCAAGCGTGAAAAAGTTTTGTAGTAGTAAGGACTTCAGTCCTTATCTTATTCTTATATATAAAGCACGCTCAGTGCTTACTACGAGCAAATTAAAATTATGAGTGATTTAACGAGTATAAATTCAATCCCAGTCTACTGGTTAATAGGCGTACTTATAATAATTACTGGCTTAATTCTTGTAATTATCTGGCAACGACAAGCAATACTTAGTATACTTGATATTTTCAACACTTTATCCCAAAGTAAAGAATGGGCATTACAACTCAAAACACCCGAAGATGTCCTCCAATATATAATTGCCCACCCCAATGATGTATCACTAGCCGCGCGTTCCCTAAATTATTCAGAACAAGAAATTTTCTATAATGCCGACATTCCAAGACCTTTAGCTTCAACCATTAAAATTTTAGTATTAGCTGAATACGCACGTCAGGTAGAAAAAGAAATCCTATCACCTAACGAGTTGGTACATCTTGATGATATTGATTTATATTATTTACCTCGTACCGATGGAGATGCTCATCCAAGTGCAATTACTGAATTCAGACAAAAACAATATATAAATCAGCACAATCAAATTGAGTTACAGCATATTCCTAGGGCAATGATTAGACATAGCGATAACGCTGCTACTGATTATTTAATTGTACGTTTAGGACGGAATAATTTAGAAAATCTCGTTTCTGGATTAAATCTTAAAAATCAAGATGCTCCGGCGCCTATCATCGGTCAAATCCTAACCTGGAGTAATCATACATTTACAGATACTCCAGCCGAAAGACTAAGTAAGTATAAAGCATCACAAAGCACTTATATAGAAGAAGTTTATCGCTGGACAGAAGTATGGCGCCATGACGAAGAGTTCCGTACTAAACAAATTAAACATATTACATCGCAACAGTGGCTAAAACTAGAAGAACAGCAAGCAATGGCGGAAGCTTTGAACGGTAAAGGAACAGCTAGCGGTTATGCCCAAATCATGGAACGGATATATCGCGGTTTACTAATTTCTCCAGGCGCCGACAAAATTATGCGTCACTACCTAGAATGGACAATGGAATTACCTTCTAACCAACAAAAACTAGATACATTCGGCGCCAAAAATGGTAGTTTAGCAGGTATTCTTACAGAAGCATGGTATATTAAACCAGCCACAACAACAGATGCGCGCGTTGCAGCATTATTTGTTGAAAACATCCCAGCAGGCGCCTGGTTTAGTATGATACAAAATTATGTCCAGCAAGCTTTCTTATATAAACTTTTGACAGATGACAACTTTTTCAACGCTGTCAGAGAAAAATTATTAGAACTGTAGGGTGTGTGACGCTATAACAATTGACCAACGAAGCGAATAATCCTGTAGCGTCACGCACCAATATGATATATTTATATATCTAATGTTGTGTTCCGTTCCTCCACCCAACCTACAATCGTGACAACCTTTGCACCGCATCCCCACTCAACATTCGATGTGTTTGGGCTAAAACATAAGGAATCTTGTCTGCATGAGGACTTTTAGCTAAACACTCACCCAAATTCAGCTTTTCAACTTTATCAGCATTGGCGCCTGGAAACCAGTCACCACCATTACCAAGTAGGTTATAGCGCATTTTGGCATAATCTATCATGTCATAGGCAACAGCTAAATTCCGTAACCATAAAATGACTGGGATATTCACATTGCCAGGTGTTTGTTCATGAGTTGGTAAATTGACATGCCAAGTTTTCGCCCACTCCTCACCCAGAACAGTAACTGCTTCTTGTTCCAAACGCGCTATAATCGGCGGCAAAATATCGTCAGCTTTATCGAGTAAATCTAATACTTTGAGATGTTCGTCAAAATCACTCGGTCTTGCGGCGCCTAAACTAAGAGTATGCACCTGCGGGTGACTCAAACAAAATAAGTCATTGAAAACCATCGGACTCAAGGGCGCACAAAGTTGCTCTAATTTAGGTGGGGGACTATATAACTTGCCACCTTTATCTGATGGGCTGATAATAAACACTCCCATATCATGACGTGTAGCAGCTTCGATTGCACGCCAGTTATTTTGATTGATATAGTACCAATGTAAATTAACGTAATCAAATTGATCAGTTTCTATCGCTTGTATGATAGTGTCGCAGGCGCCATGAGTTGAAAAGCCAATAAATCTAACTTTGCCTTGCGCTTGGAGTTTGCGCGCGACATCCAAACAGCCACCTGGACGAACACTGTTATTATAGGTTTCAAGGTTATTAATACCGTGAATACTAAGTAAATCTACGTAGTCTAAATTTAAATATTTGAAAGACTTGTTAAAGTCGTGGGCGAAATCTTTGGGGTTTGCGCTGGGTCCGACTTTAGTTTGGATAATTAACTCAGCGCGCGGTAGGGTCGGTAGTACTTTACCTAGCTGCATTTCAGAACTACCGTAACCACGTGCGGTTTCAATATGGTTAATACCAAGCTCAAACGAACGTCGAATCGTCGCTTCGAGATTAGCTTGGTTATCGCGAGGAACCTGCGACTGTGGGACATCTTGCCATTTGAACTGGTATCGCATCCCACCACAGGAGAAAACGGGCATTTGTAACTCAGTTCTTCCGAATCTTCTGTACAGCATCACATCACGTCATTTTTTTAAGCTTCACAGTATATGCTTAATATAACTTTATTATTTGTAACCTAGGGGGTTGAAACTAAAAACTAGTGATGTGCATCTATTAATACTATTGTGATTTTATAATATAAAATGATTCTTGTTTCGGTTAGAATCTATATGTGTTCCTGTAATCCCTCTTTGGGTAGGTTTGTCTTGTCAGGGTATTAAGTAGAAATTTTTTATAGATAGAAAAAAGCAAATAAAATAATGCGCGCGACAGAGACTGATTATTTTAGATTTTTCTGTATCGCTATTTTGTTATGGTTTGCTTTTGAATAGCACTATGTTTCAACTATTTAGTTCCGCGCGTACAGAAATGTTACGGCTATGTTTCATTATGTACAAGTTATTACGGAGTTAAATGTAGCCTGACAAGAAAAATTTACAGTAAGTTATCAGGAAATTAAGGGGTAATCCCTGAAGTAGTTGTTTGTACAAGTAGCAAGTCGATAGATTGTTAGAGGTCAAAATGCGCTCCCACCAAATATCACAGTCTGTAAATCCCTCGGCGCCAGTTCATGGTAAAACTCATACCGAAATCTCAGCATGTCATTATACAGGTTATTTTATAATCGCGATTCCTATAATTGCCCTTTTAAGTATTGTTGGTTATAAAAAGTACAAAATCACTGCCCATCGTAATCGCATCGCTAAATTAGAACGGTTGTGGCACATAAATATTGACGAAAAAACACATTAAGAGTTAAGAGTGCTGAGTGCTGAGTGCTGAGTGTAAAGTTCATACTCTACACCCTGCATTCGGAACTTTGTAGCAGATTTATTTAATTTATAATTGTCTGACGACAGGTTTGTTATCGATAACTTCACCGACCAAGACAATATCAGCGCAGTTAACAAAAATTCCGTTTTCTAATACACCAGGGATATTATTAAGTGTTTTTTCAAGGTTAACTGGGTCTGGGATGTCATCAAACCTGACATCAATAACCATATTGCCTTGGTCGGTGATAACAGGGCCTGCTTTTTTGACACCCATACGAAGTTCTGGTTTACCACCCAATTTTTTAAGTGCATTCATAACAGGAGTCATCGCCATTGGTATGACTTCCACAGGAACAGCGAACGTAGAACCCAATTTATCAACAATTTTACCGCCATCGACAACCACAACAAATTGGTTTGCCAGATAGTCTACAACCTTCTCGCGCGTATGAGCGGCGCCACCACCTTTAATTAAATTTTTCTGCGGGTCAACTTCGTCGGCGCCGTCAATGGCAATATCAATATGGTCAATAGCATCAAGGGTAGTCAGAGGGATACCATATTCTTTTGCCAAAACTTCAGCTTGAAACGAAGTCGGAACCCCGACAATATTCTTTAACTCGCCCGACTTGAGACGTTCACCAATATACTGAATTGCAAACGCCGTAGTTGAACCTGTACCCAATCCAACTATGGTATCAGACTTAACCAAAGCTGCGGCGGCTTTACCAACCTCTTGCTTCATCAACTTCACGGGGTCTGCTGCGGTCATTCCCAAAACTCCTAATAATCGAATCTATATACAATCCATTATCCTACCAATTAAGTGCTGAGTAGAAAGTGCTGAGTATAGTTAGGAGGTAGGGTGCGTGACGCCATAACAATCGTAAATCAAAACTAATGAACTAGTAGCGTCACGCAGCTTACTCATTAAGGAAACACTCTTGAGGAACGAAGTCGGTTTGAGTTGGTCTTACTATTTAGGTAGGATACTTTTAATTTTTTGTATTTTAAATAGCAGTTGAAAGTAAAATAACCATGCGTAAGCTTATTAGTACACTTTCGTTTGTTGCATTACTATTATCACAGCCCCTGTGTGTTAATGCGGAAGTTACAGAAACTCAATCAGTAGCAGCAAAGCCCACAGACCCAGTATCACAAGTAATTGCTGCTAATTTAATGAGTAATTTCTCCGATGGTCAATTTTACCCAGAACGGCTAGTTAGTAGGGCTGAATTAGCATCAATAATGGTAAAAGCGTTTAGACTCAACAAACGTGTTAACCTTCCGAAAGAGAATATAACAGTCGCTGATGTTCCTCCTTCGCATTGGGCTTACAATGATATTCAAACTGTTTTAAAAACCGATATCATGCGTGGGTATCGAAACAACTTATTTTTTCCCAACCAGCGAGTTACACGCGCGGAAGCAATGGCAATATTTGCCCAAGCATATGGAGTATTCCAGTTCCCCGACGAAACAGTAAACGAAATTTTAGCAGCATATCCAGACAAAGCATCAATTCCCCAATGGGCAAAAAGAGCTATTGCCACCGTCATCTCCGAAGGATTTGCCAGTACCGACTCGCAAGGTAATTTATTACCATTGAAACCAATGACGCGCGGAGAAATGGCATATTTACTAAGTCAATATCTACAGCGTCAGCAAAAACTACCCGATACTCCAGAAGCACCAGAGGCGCCACCCGCGCGTTAATTATTAACGTAGGGTGCGTGACTGCTTCGACAAACCTCACTAAAAATAAAAATTAAAGTGCAGTCACGCACCATCATCTGAATTATTAATAGTGCTATGCTTTTTATAATTTTGAGAGACAAGATTTAACAGGCACCAACTTGAGTAGAGCTACTTTAACTAGTTAATTTTCAACGCTAAATAAAAAAATATGTAAAAATAATTATATTCAATTTAAGTGTAAGATTGATATTTATTTTGATTTATAACTACTTACTTGCTTTTTTTGCAGAATATTGTTTTAATTGTCATTAAACCGAGACTATCTTAAAAAAATTGTTACAGTGTTAACTAAATTCTTTGTTGAGGTCTAGATGACTTTTATAAAGGCAACGCAGCATCAGATTAAATCAATGATAACGCAAGTGATGCGTCTCAAGTCGTATGCTCAAATCGAGTGGGCAAGTGGTTTTAGTAGCTTATAGAAATATTGTAAAGACACATATCTTCATAATTACTAGTTTTCCATGCTTGTAAGTGTTTTTACGTGGATTTCCGTAAAATTTACTTTGTATTTAACTGAGATTTCAGTAATAACTCAGTTATCTTAAGCGCGCTATTATGCATCAGTTACGCACAATCATCAATGTTGATGATATTTACCTGGTTTTTACGGTAACGAGGTAAATATTGTGTCGGTTAGACTTGTCTAGAAAAATGTCGAGTAACTTATCAAAATAGAGGCTTTTCATAATGCAAACTACATCTACCAATCCAGCTACTCAAAGTATGAAAACCAATTCAGATTATTACATTGAGTTAGAAAATCAATACGGCGCCAATAATTATCATCCTTTAGACGTGGTAATTACAGAAGGTAAAGGAGTATGGGTTTGGGATACTGAGGGAAAAAGATATTTAGATTGTTTGAGTGCTTATTCAGCTTTAAATCAAGGACATTGCCATCCGAGAATTTTAGAAGCAATGGTAGAACAAGCAAGTAAAGTAACTTTGACATCGCGCGCGTTCCGCAATGACAAACTAGGTTTATTTTATGAAAAACTGTGCCAAATCTCTGGTATGAGTAAAGCACTACCAATGAATTCAGGCGCCGAGGCAGTAGAGACAGCAATCAAAGCCATCCGAAAATGGGCTTATACTGTAAAAGGCGTACCAAAAAATCAAGCAGAAATTATAGTTTGCAGCAATAACTTTTCTGGACGCACTATAAGTCTCATCAGCTTTTCCACTGAAGAACAATATCAAGACGGTTTCTTTCCCTTAACACCAGGATTTAAAATAATACCTTACGGTGACGCAAACGCATTACAAGCAGCAATTACACCAAACACCGCAGCATTTTTAGTTGAACCCATTCAAGGAGAAGGTGGAATTATAGTACCTCCCGATGGTTTCTTAAAACAAGCTGAAACTATTTGTCGTCAAAACAACGTACTGCTGATATTCGATGAAATTCAAACAGGTTTAGGACGCACTGGTAAAATGTTTGCGTTCCAGCATGAAGGAGTACAACCAGATGGTGTCACTGTTGGCAAAGCACTTTCAGGTGGTTTTTATCCTATTTCAGCATTTTTAAGTACCGACGAAGTAATGAACGTCTTCAACCCAGGAGACCACGGTAGTACATTTGGTGGCAACCCACTGGCAGCAGCGATAGGTATAGCAGCACTCGATGTAATTATAGAGGAAGAATTACCCCAACGTGCAGCGCAACTAGGAGAATACTTTATAAGCAAACTCCGCTCAATAAAAAGTCCTCACATCAAAGAAGTACGCGGTAAAGGATTACTTATTGGTGTAGAATTATATGATGAAGCAGGAGGTGCCAGACGTTTTTGTAAAGCACTAGCGAAACTTGGTTTGTTAGCAAAAGAAACGCGCGATAATGTAATTCGCTTTGCCCCACCACTTGTAATTAATCAAGAAGAAATTGATTGGGCATTAGAACAAATTCAAGAAGTAATGTTGTAGCATAGACGTTACATGTTACATGTATAAACGTTACAACATGATGTAGAGACGCGATTAATCGCGTCTCTACAGCGTTTTAAATATTATGAAATTAAACTCAAAATATTTTGGTGCCCATATCCTTGAAACCCTTTATCTTCAAGCAAAGATAAAATTTTTCTTAACTCATTTTCAAAACTCTGACTTCCTAGTTTAAACAATAACTTCTCTTTAACAACTTTAACAATCCGTCTAACCTGTTGCTCAGTAAGTTCTTCATCTGCATTAGCTGTTACAAAACTATGAGTAATAAAAAGCTCTAAACCTTGAATAGATTGACTTTTTATAGTTTGACTAATCTGTCTAAATACTTCTTCAACAAAACGGTTAGTAGTATATTTTAAAATCACAGGCTCCAATGTATAAATTATTGGTATATCGTGTGTATTTTTATTGACCAGCGAACGTCCTCGCATTAGGTAATTTATAGTATGAAAAAGCTGTTCATAAGTTAAAAAATTAGCCTTATCTTCAACCAATTGATGCCATGAAGCTGTATTACGTCTAATCGCAATCCAATAAATAACGTTTCTTTCTAATTCGGATAATTGCCTAAATTGGTTGTCTAAGAATTCAGTAATTACATTATCAACAAACACCGACGTATTTTCAACAAAGTCTGAGACCTCTCCGTCAAATACATTCTGAACCATCTTCGCAACTCTCTTCAGTATCCACGGGTTACTGTAGCGTAAACTAAATTCTTCTAATTTATCAGGTGTACCAGATAAACCTTCAGCAATTAAAATTTCTTTTGCTTCTTCAGGTGTTAAAGAACCCAGTTTTTGTAAACGAACAAAGCGTCCCTCTAAAGATTCGATATTTCTTGGAGTTTCTCGGCTAAGTAATAAGACACAACTTTGATGAGAAGATGAGGCAACTCGTTTTAACAAATCACAGTAATCCTCATAATCTTCGCTATTATCACTGGTTATCTCTTCCCATGCATCCAGCACAAGCATACACTTTTGCTGATTTAAACACTGCATCAATTGTGAAACATTAACTTCACTATTCTGCGCTTTGGATAAAAACTCCACTAATTCTGTCAAAAATTGTTGAAACGGTGGCGCAGATTCCAAAGAACGCCAAATTAGATAATCATATTTATTAGCTATCTTTTCTACCAACTGCCGAGCTAAAGCCCTTTTGCCAATTCCTCCCATTCCATAGATAACTATTAATCGGCAACGTTCTTGCAGCCATTGCTCAAGTTCAGCTAGTTCTTTTGTACGACCATGAAAACTTGAAAGAGGAGGTGCCTCGCTCAAATCTATATTGCTATTAGCTGCATCTTCCACCACATCTTCCCAATCTAAACCTAACATTTGGCAAAAAGCTTTGAAGGTCTCAGCCTCAATACGACGATTAGCTTCCAAGAAGCGTCTCCATGTAGGTTGTGTAGCAACTGCACCCTTAATACCAGTACGCTTTAGAATTTCTGTAGCTTGCTCAAGCCATCTCTTATCATCTCTAATCCAACCCCTGTTTATTCTAGCTTGCTTAATTTTAGTTTTTCCTGATTCGGAAGCTTTTAAAGTCGCGCGCTGTTTAGTATACATACTTTTAAGTGTTTTGAGGATAGGACGGGAGCAATTAGTACATTAAAAATGTATGGTGTGTGACGCTATGAAAAAATTTCAAGGTAATTATTAAGACTTGTAGCGTCACGCACCAACTTCTCGTCGTTTGTTTTCAAGTCATATTCTGGAAATGTTAGTTTGGTGCCTTATTCTGGGGTTTGGTCGAGTTCACGTTGCCCAATTTTTGTGCTGTTGACAAAAGTACCATTTCTACCAAGTTTCTGCCTCGCGTTCAAAATTTTCTATACCCCCTGCTGCCGCTCTAATTTCTAGCTTGGGAATTTTAACGGCTAGGTCAATATTCCAACCTTGGTGTTTTAACCTTGCCAAAACCGCCTTCTTCAAGAATATCAGTAATTTTATACAAGTCTAAAATTACATCTCCAACATTCCACTGGGCAAAGTTTTGGCGCATAGTGTCTCGTTTCCCCATAATGCAAAATAAGACAATCTAAAGTTTTGCTTATAGAGTATCAAAAGTATTAGTCATTTTGTATAGTAAATTTCACTTCTATATTCAACTGTTTAGTTCATAATATTCAACATTTTCAGTTTGTTCGCTGACTTTATCTAAAAGTATAAAATTTTTGCTTCATTTAGGTTAAGCTCACTACAAGGAGTAATGAGAGCGGTGCTAACCGATGGTTACTGAAAAAATATCGGAACTCGTAAGCGTGGCAGATGCTCTGGTCTTTCCTAAAACAGGAAGGTCTTTGACTGATGTGCAAAAAAGCATCCTGGAGCAAGTTTTACAAGGAAAAAAGCTTAGAGATATTCATATTACTGGGTATTCTGACAGCACAGTACAGCGGGTTTTTTGTCCAAAACTTTGGGAATTATTATCAGAAGCAACGGAGCGAAAAGTCCGCATTAATACTGTGATGCTTGTGCTTGAAAAAATACTGAGTGAGCCGATTAGAAGTGACGCTAGCGAAATTACTCCAGTTCAATCACCTACTTCGGCGCCTCCCATTAAAAGTTTACGTCACAACCTGCCTGCTCCCAGTTGCACTAATTTTATTGGTCGAGAAGAGGAAATAGCTAGACTTTTGGAGTTGCTTTCAACCCGACATGCAGCACATTTGGTTAGCGTTGATGGTATTGGAGGTGTAGGTAAAACTACTCTTGTTGTGGAAGCTGCTTATCGCTGTTTACATGCTAGTTACAACAACGAAGCTTTTTTAGGTGTTCCTACCTTTGATATCATTATATTTACTTCAGCCAAGCGATATTATCTTACCCCATTTGGTTTTTTGCCTAGTTTGGCGCCGCGCAAAACTCTACTAGATATTTTTCAACAGATAGCGCGCGTGTTAGGTTTAGAGATTACAGGTATAAGCTTTGAAGAGCAATTAGATTTAATTAAAGATGCTCTTTCTTGCCAACGCACCCTGCTTATTGTAGATAATTTGGAAACGGTGGAAAATCAGCAGGATGTTCTAGCGTTTTTGTATGAGTTACCACCAACAGTTAAAGCTGTAATTACCACGCGCGAGCAAATTATTTTTGTTCCTGTGCGGTTAACATCGATGCCAGAAGAAGATGGTCTTTGTTTAATTAAGCACGAGGCAAAAGAAAAAGGTGTATCTCTTAGCACCCATGATTCTCAAGCATTATATAAAATGACAGGGGGTATTCCAGTTGCTATAAGCTATGCAATTGGACAGTTAGCAAATGGCTATCCTATTCAAGAAGTGTTGTCTGGGGTGTCTAAATCTACAGGAGATGTCGCGCGCTTTTGCTTTGAAACTTCAGTGAAACCACTCGAAGGACAAACAGCCCACAAGTTATTAATGGCACTTGCACTATTTCCTATACCCGCTTTACAAGATGCCCTCGTGCAAGTTGCGGCGCCTAACACTGAAAATAATACAATAAATAATGACTTAGCGCGGTTACGAGGACTGTCTTTAGTTAGACAAGAGAATAATCGCTATAGTATGTTGCCATTAACTCGCGAATATGCATTGGGTGAACTTAGCGCGCGTCCAGAATTTGAAGCAGAAGCAAGAGAAAGATGGATAGGTTGGTATTTGAGCTTTTCTGAAAGGTTTGCAAAACAAGATGCTAAAGAATGGCAAAGTGAATTTGATGGTTTAGACGAATGGCTTTCTTTGCAAGCCGTGATTGAGTGGTGTATGGTAAAGGGTCGATACATGGAGATGTTAAAGCTTTGGCAAAACATAGAAGCATACACTCATATAATGGGCAGACGCGAAAGCCGTTTACAATACTGGGACGACCGCATTACCTGGACAGCATGGTTAATTCAAGTAGCAGAACAACGTGGAGATTGGGCAGTTGCTGCAAAGGTAATGGTTGACCGTGCTTGGACTCTCACCTCAATGGGTAAGCCAAAACAGTTAGAAGAAGCTTCGGAACTATTTACAAAAGCTTGGGAACTTCGTCACCATCAAGAACCATTATTTATATTGAGTTTAGCTAAAGATATAGGAGTTTTACACATTCAACAGCAACGATTTGAAGAGGCAGAAACTTGGTTTAGTCAAGCAATGGAGTTATTTGAGCATATACAATTAGATGAAAACCAACGACTACGGCAATTAGTACAAATACGCTATTATCAAGGCGAAATTCTCTACAAAAATAAAAAATACGAGCAAGCATTGACTAGCTTTCAAGAAGCATTAGAACACGCACAATTATTAGACTGGCGCCGCGCGATATATTGTACACAAAATTGGTTAGCCGAAATCGCCATTAAACAAGGGCGCCTCAACGAAGCAGAACTATTCTTAACAGAAGGACTGCGTGTAGCTGAGGCAAATCAAGATAAAAGTCGCACAGCATTTTGTCAACGCTCATTATCTAATTTAGCAAAAGCACGAAATCATTTAGCAGAAGCTCGTGATTGGGGAATTAAAGCATTAGATAATTTTGAAAAATTAGGAATGCTACCAGAAGCAGAAGAAACACAAATTTTACTTCAAGAACTAGATTATAGTAAACACATAGAGACATCATGAATCACGTCTCTAGCAAATATAAGTTGATTATAGTATACTTTTACATATAAGTTTAACTTCTTACCCTAGAGCAAAAGTGAAGTTATGAAAAAACCAAATGTATTTATAAGTTACACGACAGCAGACGAAATAGTAGCACAAATACTGATGGAAGCACTTTGTTCTAGAGGGCTTAATGTTTCGCTTTTATAACTTCATGCTGGTATAAATTGGATTGAATTTAACCGTACTACGGTATCAGCAAATGCCTACTTGATATTGTTGCTGTCTAAATCAACAGGTTTTTGCTGTAACCATGACATTGAAGTTGCCCTTAAAGAATTGCAAATCCGAGACATTACTCTTATACCCGTACTATTAGATGATTGTGATATTCCATCGTCACTTGCTGCTTACCAGCATTTCGATTTAAGAAACCCAGTCGAGCAAAACCTGGAGAGATTTGTTAATGCACTTAGAACTACTCCAGAAATTGACTTTGATAAATTATCTTCACAAATATTTGAACAACTCGTAGTGGAACTTCTTCAAAAACTTGGCTTTATTAAATTGCATTTCCAGAAAAAAGATAATCGTATTAATGCCATCGTCGAATTCCGTCACAAAGACCCGTTTGGCGCCGAAGCTCGTGATGTATATGCTCTTGAAACTAAATTATATCGAGAGTCACGTGCAGATTTACGAAGTCTCAGAGAACTAGCTCTTCATGCCAAAAGTAACCCAAATATTGATAAAGCGCTCTTAGTTACAGACGGAAATCTTACATCTGTTGCTCTTGATTGGGTTAACGATGCACCAAAAGTTACAGGAATACCTATTCGTGTAGTTGATGGGACTGAGTTAAAACGACTTCTTCTAAAAAATGCTGATTTGGTATCTAAGTATTTTGTAACTGTACCGCCAAGGTGTGGGACACCAAAGGCAACTTGCTAGCTGACCTCAAAGGACATCAGGGAGTAGTCTACAGTGCAAAATTTAGCCCAGATGGGCAGCGTATTGTCACTTCATCAGTGGACGGTATCGCCAAGGTGTGGCGGGTTGATAATTTGGATGGGTTGCTGTCGCGGGGTTGCGATTGGCTGCAAGATTATTTTGTCACCCATCCAGAAGCGCGCGAAAATTTGCGAGTATGCAAAGCTAAGGGATAGGTAATGATGATAATAATAAAGACGCGATATATCGTTACTTAGTATCTCCTAACGAGAGCGCAGTCGCAATAAAAAAGGGAAGAATTTTTAGCCCTTCCCTTAATTTGCTTACAAATCAAAAATCAAGTTATATCATGTCCGGTTGATTACCCCTAATTCCCGACAATGTAGAGACGCGAAATTTCGAGTCTCTACAAGGATTTTATTATGGTTACATTCCCGGACATGATATTAAGCGTTTCATTTAGTAGTTGCCTAGCTTGGTATATCTTCCATAAAGCCTCAGTACATGATATCTCTTCAGCTTTAAGCCCTTTTTCGTTGAATAACTGATCTAGGTCATAATATTTTGGGCGTAACTCTATCAAGCGCGCGAGTATAGCGCTCTTCTATTACTCTCGCTAAATAAAAATTAAAACCCTTGTTTTTCCGTACTTTGTTAAAAATCAGAATTTTTAGCCTCGACGTGGAAACAAGGTTTAGAATCAAGGCTTTAAGGCGGATTCGAGGTTAGCATATTATTTTTCTCTCGCTAGAGACATAAAAGAGCGATAGCCAACTGTATTGCGTTCGGGTTATGTTCATTGTCTACAAACTTAAGAGTTTCAAGTAAACTCATTTTTTAACTTTGAACCATAAACGCTTGCTCATCGCGCGGGATACCCCATGTAACTACTTTTGCCTCTGGTAAGTACTCAACTAGAGAATTTACCCAATTGAGCTTACTACCGGGACTACCCATAGGAGGAATACCGTAGAGCTTCGCAAGTGTTTGTAACTCTAGGATGTTGCCCGCAAGGTAGCGAGAACGCTCAAACGTCACGTTATGCATATAATTAAATTGTCTTGGTACTGTGTACTAGATATAGGTAGGGGATAGCCTGAGAACTTTATCCCTACCTATTTAAATGAAAGCCTATGCACTCGTACCTATTCAAGCTTTGTATACAAAACTTTACAAATGACATTACCTAAAAAAGATGAACCGTTGGTACAAACTATTTCAATTCGAGTAACACAATCGCAGTATGACGCGATAAAATCGATTCCTGATTACCGACAGAAGTTGCGCGCGCTTATTCAGCAGTGGCTAGAAAATTTAAATTCTACTGGGCAAGATGAAAGTTAGGTACTTTTATTTCTAACTCTTTCCCAATTAAGTAAGCTTGTAATTCTAGTGAGTTATCCTAGGGTATTTATAATTTAAGGCTTAAATTTTTATATATAATAACTATGGTAGCCAAGCAAAAAATGCTTGATTCTCACTCAATAAAATAAGAAAGAAATTTTATGGCACAAACCTTACCTGAACTAAAACTATACACGTTCGATGAATTTATCGAATGGTATCCCAACGACGGAAAACGATACGAACTATATGATGGAGTAATTGTTGAAATGCCCCCACCAACTGGCGACCATGAAGATGTTTTAGGATTTTTAATTGAAGAAATAGCAAGCGAATTTAAACAATTTAACTTACCCTACCGCATTCCTAAAACTGCGTTAGTTAAGCCACCATCAGCTAAATCAGCTTTTATACCTGATGTAATGGTAGTCAACCGCGATAACCTTAAAAATGAACCTTTATGGCAAAAGCAATCCACTCTTATTTATCCTGAATCCGTACCATTAGTTGTTGAGGTTGTTTCAACAAATTGGCAGGACGATTATTATAAAAAATTTGCTGACTATGAAGACATGGGCATCCTTGAATACTGGATTACAGATTATAAAGCATTCGGCGGACGTAAATTTATCGGTAATCCTAAAATACCTACAATTTTTGTGTGTGAATTGGTAGATGGAGAGTACCAAATGACACCATTTACGGGTAATAACCGCATTGTATCTCCTACTTTTCCACAGCTAAATTTAACTGCTCAACAGGTTTTTGAGTCGGTAGATTAAAAATAAGTAAGGGAAAAATATTATGAGGTATTTGTTTGCTCCGCGCGCTCTGATTAAGCTTACAATAGAAATGCATACAACCACAACAAAACAGCTCAAAATAATAATATCTTTGCCCCTCTCCGACACGGAGCTACCGTGTACACACAAGTCTCTTTTTCTTCTCTTTACTTCTCTTCCTTTGTGCCCTTTGTGTCTTTGTGGTTCATCAAAAGGAAAAACCACATAATCCGAAGGATTTCCCGCAGGGTAGACACGAAGGACACAAACAGAGGAAAATAAGGTGTTTATTCAAGATGTGTGTACACTGTAGCCGACACGGAGAGGGGTTGGGGAGAGGTTCATCGAACTTACGTAAAGTGCTTCAAACAATTTAGCTAGCCACAGAAACCATCAAACCGAACGGTCGCCGTCTTTTGAACTACCAAAAAACGGCTTTTCAATACCACAGCTAATTAAAACGGTTGGTCAACCACGTCTTGGTTGGCGCCTTTAACATTTGCGAGTGCCTGCTTTGCTATATCTCGCCAGTCGCTGTCTTCACTATATTTAGTCAAAATTAACTGTCCACCAATAAACACGCGCGCAAATAACACCTTATCATCGTCTCCTGGTTGAGGCGAAATTGTGAGCAGGTTTGATAGTTGGTTAGGGGATAAACACGCGACTGCCGCTAAAATACCCTTACAAAATTGTGTGTCTGAGCCACATTCTAGCAAATACGGCATATCACCTTGAATGGTAATCAGAAGCTTAGAAACTTCTTTATTACGGCGCGTACATTTCTCAAAGGTTAGTGCGCGTAGGTATCCAGTTAGGGCATTTGCTTGAACAGGAACTGGTTCACCGTTTTGAAGTGTATACCAAAGTGAACCATGTTGGCGGTTACAGTAAATCTTCATCCCGCCTGGGTTATCGTTATGTAACCCTAACTTAGGCTTAGTCAAAGCACCCAGTATGTTCATCAGCAAGGCGTTTTGTTCGCGGAGTAGAGCAATAGTGTGGTCAGTTTCTCTTGAGCTAAGGCTTTGCATTTATTTTTCCCTTTTTCTTTTATGATGCCCAAGTAAGTGCTTGGGCTTTCAGGGAATTACAAATTAAAAAATTACTCAAAATACTCTTGTGGAGTGGGCATCGCAAGCCCTGTCCAGGTTTAGGCAGGTGGGACTTGTCGTTGCGAACCAAACCGAGAATTAATTCGCAAAGATTCTCCATCTTTGGAAACATCGTAAGTCAAAGGTTGAGGATTGAGACGCAAACGAGTTTCACCTTCAGCAACTAAAGCTGGCGCCGGATATTTAGTCATGAGTTCTTTAATCGCATTAAGTCTATCAGGAAAAGATGGATGACTACTATCTTCTGTATCATAGTAAGGTAAACGTGACATCAAATTTAGCACACGCAAGGCGCCTTCTGGACTATACCCCGCGCGCACCATATACATATAACCAAATTTATCAGCTTCATATTCTTGCTGACGACTAAGTTTTTTAATTTGACTGTACAATTCTGGTTCTTTTTCAGCTATAATTTGCTCTTTTAGTTGTTCAATCTTCTTAGAATCTGGTTTACCTTCGCAATTAAGAGCCACATATTCTGGAAATGCTGATAAAGAAGGTTTTTTAGCGGTATTTTGACTTGGACACAAGGATTTACCACGACGCTTGGTACTTCTTGCTGTCTCAAATTTCTTTGTTTCCGTTGCAATTATATTTTGAACTTTTGCGTCAACTTCTGCCTGCAACTGTTTCGTTAACTTCGCAGCAAAAGCAGTGTATGAATACATATGTTTTTGTGTATGGTGAGCAATTTCGTGCCCAAGGATAAAAGCTATTGCAGCTTCATCACCATCTACTTTATCTAGCAATCCTTTCAGAAGTACGATTTGGTTAACATCTTTAGCAGAAGCGTTATCATCATATTCATTATCTACTTTCAGGCGCCACGGGTTATCATCAAGTCCGTTTGCGCGAATAATCTTTTCTGCTATTGGATAAATTGGCTTTTCATCTTCAATATCTACTGAATTAGATTTAGATGGAGTTTGAGTTGCAGTTGGTGCTGGCTCGGCGCCGTATACAATATCTCGGTATGAAACTAAAGAAAGAAAAGCTGCTGTAACACCCAGAGTTTGACAAAGTAATTTTCGAGCAATTCGAGATGAAATCATAATAAACCTCAATTTGGTATTGCACAGATTAGTAAACAATTATTGGTGCTGAGTGGCAGTAATAAAACACTGCCAACAACACATTATGTAAAGCTCAAAAGTAATTCACAGCAAGCAGGTATTGAACTACCCATCGTATCTTGCCTAAAGTTTCGCTTGAACAATAAGTGAGTCTGAGCAAAAGTCAGTAACCAATCTTGTCGTTCTTCCGCTCTAACTCCCACTTCGGGAACATGTACAAGCTTCGTATCAAAGAGATTAATACAGTCTTTTTCAAACTGCTCAGTATTTGCAATGTGAGCATGTAGTACTACATCTATCTCCTCATTCGGAACCATCTTTTTATGTGGATACTTGCTGATTAAGTATAGAAATAACCCATATTGCTCTATTGCAAGAATAGCTTGGGATAAGGTAAACTCCCTACCTTCATTAGAACTGATTAGTCTCAAAAATATCGCTTGCCAATCAATAAACTTAAGCTTATTGAGAAAAGTTTGGTCTGTAATATACTGCCAATTCTTCATAAGTTTCTTGTTCTAAAGCTCTTAGCGAGAAATACGAGGTTGCTTTGGATAACTAAACAACTTGAATAAATTAGACGTTTTTCGAGGTTGCTTATTTGATGTAACCAATACTGAATTAGTTTTAGTTACTTGTTTTGCCAACGTTGATGGTGGATTATGCATTTCCATAACTACAGTTGATAATGTCAGAGCAATAGTAATTTTTAGTGTTTTGATAGATAGCATGACTTTTTCTCCTTATTTACGTTAAGTGAAAAATATTCATCCCACTTAAACTATAATTTTGTGTTCAATATGGCTCGTAACTGTTATAGAAATAACGATTTATCTACAGCGGAAAACCTTGTGGTCTTTCTACAATAAATGTACCGAAAGCCTACAAACACTACAAGCCACAGTTTTGGCTCACAAGAAAGTTCAGTCATTGGCTCACTAAAAAGCTCAGTTATATTTAAAGACTCGCGCAACAGCGGCGCCGTCTGAATATAGATGCACCCAGAGCGCGTGAAGTTATGAGAAATGAGCTTTAAACGTAATGTATTAATTGGAGTCCATATTTAATGTAGTCAGTAGCTTCTAATATGTATTCTTTAGCTATACTCAGTATTTATGCAGGTTCACTTATAATTTTGATTTCTCTTACAAAATCCCACATACAACCAGCTTTGTTAATCTAACATTAGCCCGCGAAGGCGGGCTTCGTTCGTATAGCCCCACCCTTGAGGATACTGCTGGCGAATAGTAGGTCTGACCCCTCAGCATCACGATTTTACGTCCTGAACCGCGAATGTAG
>NZ_JBXXZH010000110.1:0-29748 GCF_059640475.1 Calothrix sp. CBUCES-K 9914 | reverse complement strand
TATTCCTCTAGTTGTAGGTGTAAATGTAACTTTGCGTCTTCTACCAAGCGACTTATGTTCAAAGAGCTATATTCTATCAGACGGATGAGATAAAACATCAGACTTTGTGGAGATGTTTTTATTATCTAAAAAATTCTTCATCATAGCGTCTTCTTGCAATTGTTCATTTGGAGAATAAACTTGACGAGGTAACTCGACGCGAAATGTAGAACCAGAACCCAACTGACTTTCGACTTTAATCGTACCAGACATCATATTGACAAGTGCCTTAACAATCGCCAATCCCAACCCTGTACCTGGATATTCACGATTAATTGCTTGGTCGATTTGTCGGAAAACTTCAAATATGTTATCAATTTCGTTACTATCTATACCAATACCTGTATCACAAACCGAAATTACAATCCTGTTAGAGGATGCTTCTTCAACTTTAATATAAACTCCACCAGTTTTTGTAAACTTAATTGCGTTTGAGAGCAAATTCATCAAAATTTGCTTGACTCGCAGTGGGTCACTGTAAACAATTGTATCATCTAAGTTACTTATAACTTCAAGCGACAAGTGTTTCATCTGTGCTGTCGGCATCATTTCCCCTACAATGCTGTTAATTACGGTTGATATGTCGTATATTTGGGGTTTTAAATCGAGTTGTCCTGATTCAATTTTGGAAAAATCCAGCACCTCGTTGAGTAATCCTAACAAATGCTTACCATTATTAAAAATGCGCTGAACCATATCGCGCTGAGAATTTGAAAGCTCTCCAAATTTATTCGGACGCAGCAGAAATTGCGAAAACCCAATAATAGCATTCATTGGTGTTCGCAACTCGTGCGAAATCGTTGCTAAAAATTTTGACTTGAGTTGCGATGCTTCCAAAAGCTTTGTATTTTGCTGTTGAATTTGCTGACGCTGTTCCTCCAACTCTTTATTCTTCTCAACCAATATTTTATTACTTTCGCGTAGCTGCTGCATTGCTTCCTCTGCCTGCATTTCCGCGCGATAAACTCGAATTGCATTTCGTAACACCTGTGCAAGAGTTTCTGATGATACTTTTGATTTAGAAAGATAATCATTCGCACCCGCTTTCATCAATTCAACAGCAACTTGTTCATCGCTTTGTCCAGTCAGCACAACGAGTGGAACCTTAATATTTGCTGCACGTAGTTGAGAAATTAAACTTATTCCATCTCCATCTGGTAAGCGATAGTCAAGAAAAATACAGTCGTATGAGTTACTATTGACTTGGGCAATTGCCTCAGAACAAGAACTAACTTCTGACAATTCCATTAGTACACCTGCATTTAACAGCGCACGGCGTACAGCCATTCGATCAACTTCATCATCGTCTACGACTAGTATTGAGAGCGTTCGTTCCATCGCGTAAAGGGTAACTTATATATTTTATGGCATTTCAGATAACATCCAGTAGCTGTTTAATGTAGCCATTAACTCAATAAAATTATTAAAAGTAACTGGTTTGAGAAGATAACCAGCGACATTTAGATTATATGCTTCAACTCGGTCTTGGTCTTGGTTAGAAGTTGTCATCACCACTACTGGTGTTGCTCGCAGGAGTGTATCTGAGCGTAATTCATGCAAAAATTCGATTCCACCCATTTTAGGCATATTTAAATCGAGCAATATTAAGCGCCGTTCATTGGGCATAAGAGTGTCGTTACCACCTCGTAAAACTTCAAGAGCTTCATAGCCATTGCTTGCAGTAAACAGTGGGTTTTTGATATTTGCCTTCTTAAACGCGCGTCTTACATTCATTACATCAACTTCGTCATCCTCCACAAGTAGTATATTAATCATTCGTTCTGGCATAGCCTTGACTAAAAATGGTGTTATTCTACCGAACAGTGTTCTTTGGAAAACACTCTTCTATTAACTGCGATTACTCGCTATTCTACAAGACTATAGAAATTGTTAACAGAAACTTAATTTCCTTACTTACAATATACTGCTTTTATGCTTGTAAAATATGCTACAAGCTTAATCCTAAGATACCATTATAAGTCATTTATGCCAATTTATTCTTCTTTCAATGGTTAGAGCTAATTTTAATGCAGGCAAATTGGTGTAGAAGCAACAAATTATACATACTTTATTTGTGTTGACTGGTTTCATTTTGAGGATATACTGCTTGTGTACAGTTAAAATCGTGCGACAGTTCAAAATTATTAACTAGAACACATTTACATGCATGAGGCGCCTCGAAGCAAACTAGCAAAATAATTACTTCATGAGGAATACAAAAATCAAGGATTAACTATCGCAAGTTAGAGGCATAGTATTTAATCATAATTATCACTGTGATTACCATATATCTAAAGCTAGTATTTAATTTATCGAGAGTAGCAAAAGTCTTATGAGTGCCTTATTTCCATTGGTGGATGTATTATTACAAGAATATCATCTATCTTAAGGATTGAAAAATCATAAAAGAAATACCCAAAAAGTCAGTTTGAGGCTGATACTATTAGATTACAGCGAGTATAGCAATGAGTGAAATAAGTATAGTTTTAATCGAAGACCATGACTTGACCCGTATGGGGTTAAAAGCAGCTCTCCAGTCAAATAGTATGCTTCAAGTCATCGGTGAAGCTGGAAACGCGACTAAAGGTTTAAAGTTATTAGAAACAGCTAAACCTGATGTAGCGGTTGTCGATATTGGATTGCCTGATATGGATGGTATCGAGTTAACGCGGAGATTCCGTCAATTTCAGCACGAAACAGGCAATACTTTAACTAAAATTTTAGTACTGACAATGAATCATAATGAAGATACTGTGTTGGCAGCGTTTGCGGCTGGTGCAGACTCTTATTATATGAAAGATACCAGTATTGATAAGTTAACAGAAGCGATTCAAGCTACTTATTCAGGCAACTCATGGATAGACCCAGCTATTGCCAACGTCGTGTTACGGCAAATGCGTCATGTCTTGCCCGAAAACGAGGCGCCGAATCAAACGAAGACGGTTAAAATTGAGGCACTTGATAGTGAATATGAGCAAGTGTTGGAAACTTATCCATTAACACAGCGTGAATTAGAGATACTAGAATTGATAGTGGCTGGGTGTAGTAACGGACAGATTGCAGAAAAGCTATACATCACTGTTGGCACAGTTAAAACCCACGTCCGCAACATTTTGAATAAGCTTTGTGCAGATGACCGTACACAAGCGGCAGTGCGCGCGTTACGTTCTGGTTTAGTTGCATAAGTGCCATTCAGCTAGCAAGCGCACTCTATACTGTTTAGTAATACTATTTAGTAAAAGCATAGTATTAATTTTTTTTGTTGATAATAAATAAGTTTCTTGCAGTCGCAATTGTAGCACAGGTGTTTCACCTGTGCAGTAAGAGAAACTTGGACTCCAATTATATAGATATAAATTTTATCGTAGTCAATGTTTAAGCTCACCTTTCAGATTTAGGGGGGCTTATTTTAATTTGTTCATTATGGTGCGTAACGCCACAAGTTTTATAGCTACGTTTAAATTTGTTCATTATGGTGCGTAACGCCACAAGTTTTATAGCTACGTTTAAATTTGTTTATAGCGTTACGCACCCTACTCTTATCGGATTATACCGATTTATTTACTCATTTAGACCTACTGAATAATACCAAAAGTATTGTTAGCATTTATCACCGTTGATAGACGACTTATATAAATATCATTGATATTCTAAAGAAAGATAAGAAGACCAAAAAAAACTTTGAGGAAAAAGATATGAATCTTCTAGCATGGATTGTTCTCGGTGTAATTGCTGGTGCTATAGCTAAAGCTATCTACCCAGGTCGTCAAGGTGGCGGTATCTTAGCTACTATGATTTTAGGAATTATCGGAGCATTTTTAGGAGGTAGCTTAGTGACCTTCTTTGAGACGGGAGCATTACAGCTAACAGCAGCTACACTTAGCATTCCTGGTTTAGTAGTTGCAGTAATTGGTGCATTAGTCGCTATTTTCTTATGGGGTTTATTTACTCGTAGCAGTGCAGTATAATCGAGTCATAAATCAAGAGCTTGTAATCAGGTACATTGGGGATGATTTCAAGCTTAACTAAATATTAATTAAATAATTTGTAGGATGAGAGAAATGTTTTTTGATACAATGTAATATCACACTAGGGTACAGCTATTATAGTTGTGCCCATCATTTTATTAATTCGCAAAAATAAATATCACATGAGTGTAGAAAATTATAAGCACAAAACTAAGCAAGAAATATGGTCAAATGAAATAAAAGATATTGTACGAGGTGCCTGTGGAGGGTTTCTATTTGGCATTCCGCTACTTTACACAATGGAAGTTTGGTGGATAGGGTCGCTAGTACAACCGCGAATGATATTAGTGGCAATATTAATAACTTTTTGCGTTGTTTACATACTCAACCGTACCGAAGGCTTCCATAAATACTCAAAAAAGCATCGACCATATGAAGCTATTGTTGATACAGTTGAAGCAATGGCTATCGGCATAATTTGCGCGGCATTTATGCTAGCACTACTGCGTGAGTTAACGTTTGATAACTTTTTAAAAGAGTCAGTTGGTAAAATTGTATATGAAAGCGTTCCATTTACGCTTGGTGTAGCATTAGCAAACCAGTTTTTATCAGGAAGTAAAAACGGAAAAAATCAATCAAATAACCAAACTAAGAACGAAGATGATTTACATGCCACTTTAGGTGATATTGGTGGAACATTAATAGGCGCCACAGTTATTGCATTTAATATTGCACCGACCGATGAAATACCAATGTTAGCAGCCGCAACTTCCCCAAATTGGTTATTAGCAGTTATTGGCACATCCTTAATACTTACTTATGCTATTGTATTTGAAGCCGGATTCTCTAACCAGCAAAAACGCTTTAGTCAACGCGGAATTTTTCAGCGACCGTTGAGTGAAACAATTATGGCATATCTAGTATCATTAATTGCTAGTATGTTTATGCTATGGTTTTTTCAGAAGTTAACTTTTGATGACCCTTGGACAATGTGGTTAGACCATGTACTGCTATTAGGTTTACCAGCAAGTATTGGGGGTGCAGCGGGGAGGTTAGCGATATGACGAGTCAAGCACAAAATGAACAACCTAAACGTACACTCGCTGAGTGGATAACGTTTGGCGCCGCAGCAGCAATTTTATCAGGAATAATAGGTTTAGTTATATATACAGGGGTAACTGATAAGCAACAGGCGCCAATTCTTTCAGTACAAACCAAACAAGCAACTCGTGAAGCAAACGGTAAATACTACGTACCCTTTGAAATAATAAACGACGGTGATAAAACCGCTGAGTCAGTACAAATATTAGCTGAATTAAAAGTTAATAATCAAGTTGAAGAAACTGGAGAGCAGCAAATAGATTTTTTGTCAAGTAAAGAAAAAGAAGAGGGTGCCTTTATTTTTGACACTGACCCTAGTAAGGGTGAATTAAAAATACGAGTTGCAAGTTATAAGTTACCCTAAACTTGCTCTGTGTCCTCGGCTTTGACTATCTCAAATTTAATCAAATTATATATAAGGGCGCAAATAGTATTATTTGCGCCCTGTTTTGATTCCTCAAAATCGCTTATCTACGAGCGGAGGGAATTATAGCCCAATTAGAATCCTTTAAGATGCGTTGCTTAAGCTTCAGATTACACACTAGCAGGAGTTTTCATTGCTTTATTAATTTGAGTACCATCTGGCTGAAGCGCTTGGCCTTCGATGAATGAACGTAACATCCAAGCCATTTGTTCATGTCCTTCCATCAAACCAGTTAAGAAGTCAGCAGTACCTTCGTCATGGAAGTTTTCGCTGCACTGGTCGATGTGTTCACGCAAACCGCGAATAATTTGTTCGTGGTCATCTACCAAACGTGCAACCATTTCAGTCGCAACAGGGATATCACCTGGGTCTTCCTTGAGAGTTGTAACTTTCAAAAATCCTTCCATTGTACCAACAGGATAACTACCTAAAGTACGAACACGCTCTGCAATAGAATCAATAGTTTCGGTTAAAGCTTGGTATTGTTCTTCCCAAAGCTGGTGCAGTGTGCGAAACTGAGGACCGACTACATCCCAGTGGAATTTTTTGGTTTTAACCAATAATAGATAAGAGTTAGCCAAATCTTCGTTTAATAGCTTGGCTACACCGTTACGTTGTTCTTCGCTTAAACCAATGTTTAGCTTACGCATGTTTTTTTGTTCCTTAGCTTTCCTGTTTCTAGGTTCGCTTACAGAGCAGTAAACAACATCAACCAAAGGTAATATTATGATTTATAAAGAAATATCTTACGGTACAAAAAAATCTTGACAGCTTCTTGCCATCAAGATTTTCCACAACTGCATTTCTTGCAAAATTACACATCGTAGATACGTGATTAATGCCTGCGTGTAAACCGGAGGTTTAAACGTATCTACATTTTAATGTCTTACTTTTTGCCAGTTACCTTACCGAGTAAATTATTAATTTCATCTTCAACAGAAACTGCTTCTTGAGAATTCTCAGGACGCTTCATCTGCTCAATATCAGCGGTACCCTGAATTTCATTCAAACCACCATTGTTCGTGCGCTCTTGAGTCTGTTCTGTATTTGGAGTACCAGGTGCATATCTCGAAACTTCGTCAGTTAATTTCTGAGTTTCTAATAACTGTGTTTCACCTTCTCTGACATCGCTTTTGTAGCTTTCAATCGCAAACGCAGGAACCGCATTTGTCAAAAAGATGAAAGCGCAGGTAAAAACGATAACAACAGTGCGTAAAAAATTCTTCATCATCAAACTACTCTCTAGATAAAAAACGGCAAAAATACTAAAACTACAGTGCTGTTGCAGTATTAACTATTATCAGTAATCTACTAAATATCGCTTCTTGCAACAAGATAGAAAAAATTAATTTCTAAAATCAAATTAACTGTAGTTCACTCAAATTAAGCCTATTATTCTTTTACTAATTATGCCTTCAAATATGAATCAATCTTCAGAATGAGATTGATATATCTCTAGTACTAATCGGTTCACTCTTCCGATAGAGTAGAGACGCGATATATCGCGTCTCTACACTTCACGCAGGAAATTAATACTAGTATAAACTTTTTGAAAACCAACCGACTCATACAAACGTAAGGCGCCGTTAGGGTTATCAGCATCGACACCAAGTCGCACGGTATGCACACCAGCTTGCTTCAAACGTTGTAAGCCAGAAAGTAACATTGCCCTACCTAATCCAATCTTTCTAAAACCGCGTCGAACACCTAAAATTCCAACATTACCTTCGTTACGTCCTGTACGCGCGTTGCTTTCAAGATTAATGTAGCAGTAACATTGTGCAACAAAAGAATCATCACCTGTAACAGCAACTAAATCTAAATCACTTCGATATGAAGATTCTTGAAGCCAATATTTGAGCATTTCAACCGTTATTGGATGAAAATTCCAATGGTCAATAAACGAATTATTATGTAAATCAACCCAAGCTTCTGCGTCTTGTTCACCACTTATACAGCGTAAAATAAAACCGTTTGGAAAATGCGCTTCGGGTATTGGTTCATTCAAATTACGCTCCATCCTAAAAAAATAACGGTCAGTTGTAAAACCATTATTTTCCAAAAGTTTAATGCGTTCGGTTTGAGTAGAACGGGCGCCTACTCGTAGTTTTACGGGGAAAGCACGTTCTATTTTTACTTCGCGCATTCGCATATCAGCCCATTCGATAATTTCTGTTTCTAAATTCTTATCGCGCGCGCGAGGGTGAACATACATATTCAAATAACCATCAATTACTTGATTAGGCTCAGTAATCCACAAATTCCCGAAGCCAATTAGTATACCATCTTCATCTTCCCATAACTGTATATCAAGTTTTTTATCAACCGAAGGAGTATTAAATTCTTCACGCAGTTCTTGAACGGATGCGCCATTATCCAATTTATCAACTTCGTTACAAGTGTTGATGAGATTTGCAATTACTAGTAAATCTTCATCACCTTGTAAAGGGCGCCTGTTTATGGTTAGCATTTCGACTTCCCTATTCAAGTTTATACTACTTAAATACTACAAAAATAATTTTAAGTTTTCGGAAATATAGGCATAAAAAAAGGAGCAAAAATGCCCCTTAATGTAGTAACACAAAGCGTGCTTTCAATTAATAATCTTTGAGACAACACCGGCACCAATAGTACGACCACCTTCACGGATAGCAAAACGCATACCATCTTCAACAGCAATAGGTTCAAGTAGTTCAACAGTCATTTGAACTCTATCACCAGGCATAACCATTTGTGCCTCACTACCATCATCAGCGGTGAAAGCTTCGACAGTACCAGTTACATCTGTAGTGCGTACAAAGAACTGTGGACGATACCCAGCAAAGAAAGGAGTTTTACGACCACCTTCTTTTTCTGTAAGCACATAAACTTCAGATTCCATCTTGGTATGTGGTGTAATTGAACCAGGTTTAGCAATAACCATCCCCCGTTCAACTTCATGTTTTTGTACACCTCGAAGTAATAAACCTACTTGGTCACCAGCTATAGCTTCATCAAGCGTTTGCTTGAACATTTCCACACCTGTAACTGTAGCAGTGCGGGTTGTGGCGCCTATTAATTCCACAGTTTCGCCAACCTTAATTTTGCCGCGTTCAACTCGACCACTAGCAACCGTACCACGTCCAGTAATAGTAAACACATCTTCAACTGCGAGTAAGAAAGGTTTATCAACTTCTCGTTCTGGTGTAGTGATATAAGAATCTACAGCATCCATTAAGCTATAGATTTTATCAACCCACTCATCCTGACCGCGTAGAGTTTTAGGGTTAGCAGTCATTTTTTCGAGCGCTAATAAACCTGAACCAGGAACGATAGGAATTTCATCACCAGGGAAATTATATTCACTCAGTAATTCCCGAACTTCCAATTCAACTAGTTCAAGAAGTTCTAAGTCATCAACCATATCTTCCTTGTTGAGGAAAACAACTAACTTAGGTACACCAACTTGCCTAGCTAGCAAAATATGCTCGCGCGTTTGAGGCATCGGACCATCAGCAGCAGAAACTACTAATATTGCCCCATCCATTTGCGCGGCGCCTGTAATCATGTTTTTTACATAGTCAGCATGACCAGGGCAGTCTACATGGGCATAATGACGCAACGCTGTTTCATATTCAACATGAGCAGTATTAATTGTAATACCGCGCAGCTTTTCTTCAGGCGCCGAGTCAATTTGATCATATCCTGTAGGTTTAGACCAACCAAGCGCAGCCAGAGTCATTGTAATAGCTGCCGTCAACGTAGTTTTACCGTGGTCAACATGACCAATAGTGCCAATGTTTACATGGGGTTTAGTCCGATTAAACTTAGCGCGCGCCATGCATTTGTTACTCCTTTTAGTTGTATGTAGGTTAATGAGTGGTAGAGGTGTCGAACCTCTCTGGTGCTGGTTAAAAGCCAGCTGCATCACCGCTCTGCCAACCACTCAGGTATATATATCTCTTGTGGAGCAGGCATCCCTGCCTGCCCATAAAGTTATGTATTTTCCTTTGTGACTTTTGTGTTCTTTGTGGTTTATTTTTTTGAACCACAAAGGCACAAAGAACACAAAGAAAGAAGAGCAAAGCAACCTTAAAAAAAAGTTGTTAGCCCACAAGGAAGGTGGAAGAGTCGAACTTCTACAGCATCTCTACTGCACTCTGGTATTCCAAACCAGTCGCCATCCACATAGCAGCACCTTCCATATATTTAGCCCCTCTAGGTAGAGTTGAACTACCCATCCAACTGTCGGAGAGTCGGCGCCAAATCCCTTGGTAGAGGGATTTTTTAGTAAGGAAACGGAAGATAGAGGCATCGAACCTCCAGGTATTACCCTGCCCCAGTTTTCGAGGCTGGTTGCCCTCCCTTGAGCAATATCTTCCGTATTATGTCTACCAGGCAGGTACTGCCCCTGCTACAACTGCGTTATCGGCACAGCGCGTCACTATTTCCGCCTCTGGTAGATTAAGGAAGATGGAGGGATCGAACCCCTACGACATCCCTGCCGTACCCTGGTATTCAAAGCCAGTTGCTCTCCCATGAGCAGCATCTTCCATGTAATGGGCGCCTGACGGGACTTGAACCCGTTAATTACTTGCTTCACAAACAAGTGCCTCGACCACTTCGGCTTCAGGCGCCACAATGGAATCAAGGGAACTTGAATCCCTAACCTCTAGTTTGCAAGACTAGCGCTCTATCCATTTGAGCTATGACCCCGTATTGTTTACTCTCGCCAATTCCACACAGCTTCTTTGCCAGTGAGTTCTGGTAAATAAATTCCATCTGACTTATTAGGACGGACATATTTAACTAGAAAATCAACTTTCCATACACGTTCGGAACTTTTACCTGGACTTATTAATGTGTTTCTTTCAACCCGCCAAATTGCACCTTCAACAGGGTCAACGGCGCCATGTCCAGAAACTTGAATTGCTTCTAGAGCTTGTTCAATGGTAAAAGGATTTCCGGTGTGTAATAAGCGTGGTTGAATAAAGCCGTAATCTTTTATACGCTCTGTTACTTCTGTAAGAGGGCTTCTTTGCTTACCTTGCATAATGTCGAATGCAACAAAAGGCTCGTGTGGCAAGTTATATCTAGTACCATGAGCTTGTGCTAACCATTCGCCACATAATCGTTCGCCATCTTTAAGAACAGCTAAGAACCTATCTTCTTGTTTATGTACCCATTTGGCAAATAACCAATGCTGCTCAAAAGGAGATGTATCAGCTAAATATCCCGCGCGTGTTAGGGAGTAAATCTTGCCATCAATTCTGGCAATTCCCACATTTGAACCATCAAGCTTTTCTTGAACGATGATATTATCATGCCTATCGCGCGCTTTCTCAGTAGAGATACGGTTTTGACCTTCGTTGCATTTATAATCACTAGGACCCATCCGAGAACCAGGCAAGTGTGGTATGTGACCGTAGTTTTTAGTACCTAGAGGCTTTCGTTGTAATTCCATTCATTTTAGTTTTCCTCAAATATAGTATATGAAAGCAGGAGTAGTAGGACTTAAACCTACAACCGTCCGGGTAGAAGCCGGATGCTCTATTCATTAAGCTATACTCCCACGAAGCGGATAACGAGGGTCGAACTCGTGCCAGGAGTTTGGAAGACTCGGATGCTACCATTACACCATATCCGCAAGTTAAAAAAGGATACTAAAACCTTTGGTTAAATTCTCTAAATGTTTCTTGCTGTTTGCTTGAGTCAAAAACTGAAAAAACTACGCTTTTAAATCTGCCCCAAAATGGATTATTGGGTAACAATAAATCAGCAAACATTTGGGCAACCATTGATGGTTCATTTCTAAATACACCACATCCCCAGGCGCCTAACACTAAAGCATCACAACCATTATCAGCAGCTAAACTCAGTAATTTACTACCGCGAACTCGAAGCACTTCAGGAATCTTATTAACATCCTGTGGTTGATTTCTTTTAACTTCCCCAGCATTAGGCGCCGGACTTGTAATCAAATCAACGAAATAAGGCTGTAATAACGTTCCCTCATCATCTTTAAAAACTGGACAACCAGGAGAATAAATCATTCTATCGCTGTATAAAAGTGATTTATTACTGCGATGAAAATCATAGTATTCAGGGCATTTTAAAAGGCTTTGGTAAAGTCCGCTACTACGTGCTAAACTTTCCTCTTGTGCTTGAGCGCCTTTAAGAAAACCACCTCCAGGGTTTTTAGCAGAAGCAAAATTGAGAACACCAATTTTTTGATATTTTTGGCTTTGTGCAATACGTTCTGCCCCCATCAAGCTTGTTTCATTCCTCACTTCAAAATCAGTATTTGAGAATTGAGGAGCAGTTGAAAGAACTTTTTGCTGGATATCAAAGAGATTATCAGGGCTGTAGCATTTTGTGTTATCTACACAGGATGCTAATTCTTGTTTGATATCAACTTGATTACCATTCTCTAGAATATAATGACCTGTTTCTAAAATTGAGAGTGTGTTTTGAGCTATTGCAGTTCGTTTCATTTTGACTGTGCATAATTTAGCTGACCACTCAGCCAGGTGGAATATCTCAAGGACTTTATGGCGCCTATAACCAAAACCCTGGATTTTATCGAGGTTTGTACTTTGATTTAGGAGCTTTGACAAGTTAATCTTTAAGCATTGAGGTTTGAGCTATAAGCGTTAACCGTTGAGCTTTAAATTTACCTAACAAGGTACGGCTTATCAGTCCGCAGCAGATTTACAGTCTGCAAATCCATAAATTGAGAGATTTTCAAGTGACCAGCATTTACCTAATTCTAATCGGCAATTTCTATATTAGTTCTGGCATTACTGATTGAAAGTACCCTGTCAACACTCGATTTAAAATCTTCAATAAATTCTTGCCTGCGTTCAATTTCTCTGGCTAAATTAGTTGGGTCAAGCAGTTCTACACCTTCGCGCGCCATAAAGCTATCAGTTAAAGCTTGGTATTGCTCTGAATTAACAGCTTCATTTTTACCCAAGACTTCTAATGCTAGCTTATCTAGTCTTTCTTTTACTTTTGCTTGTGCTTTATCGTACTGGTTACGAGTTTGGTTGTAAGCTGACTCCATAGTGGAAAGAACTGTTTCATAGTAAGCAATGAAATTCTTCATTTCAATCGCTTCTGCTACGGTCATTTCTTGTCCTGCAAGAGTAACGCGCGTTGAAGCATTGGCAAGTACAATTGCTCTTTTAATTAGGCGCCTGCGTTCAATTAGCGCATTCACCCTTTGTAAAGCTGCCCTTGCATTAGCTTCGTATTCTTCTCTGGTTCTATAACCAGTTGGAATTTTACCAACTTCGACGACTGTAATTAAGGCGCCGTTTTGTAAAGCCTTAGTAGCTGAATCAATGCGTTTTTGCAATAGTGTTAACTCAGCCAAAGCATCAGTCACCGTCATTACAGCCATTTAATTTACACACCTCCTCATTGCCTTTATAAAGAATGGCACAGTAACTTTTAATATGGTGAAATTTTAAGGAGCTGGAGAAGGAAGTTGAATCCTTAACCTTCCGATTACAAGTCGGATGCTCTGCCAATTGAGCTACACCAGCATACATATATATTGGTGACGGGGGCAAGAATTGCACTTGCTGATTTCTAGGGTATGAACCTAGCGAGCCACTTTTGCTCCATCCCCGCATATCACCAAATACCCCTAACTGGACTTGAACCAGTAACAACTAGATCCTTAATCTAGTGCCTCTTCCAGTTGGGCTATAGGGGCATAATTTCAAACATTTTTCTTTGCCTATAGCGAAAAACTAGCTTACGTAAGTTTTCTCACTAATGCCCCTGGTAGAACTCGAATCTACAACCTCTTCAGTCTAAGTGAAGCGCCTACTTCCAATTGGGCTACAGGGGCAAAAACTTTATAGAAGCTGCATTAATTTAAAACAATAACCTCCTTTAAACTGTGTATTTTTTAATACCCCTGGCAGAATTTGAATCTGCATCTTCCTATTCTTGAGATAGGCGCCTATGAACCAGTTGGGCTACAGGGGCAAAAGCTTTACGAATCTAAAAAATTAATTGAAATCTACTTTTTTATCTGAAATTTTTTTACAATAATATTGCTATATAACTAATGTGCTATGGTAAATAGTTATCTGAAAAAATCGGGATGGCTGGATTCCAACCAGCGACTCCTTTGTCCCAAACAAAGGCTTCTGGGCACTGAATTACATCCCGTAAATGCTCCTGACTAGATTTGAACTAGCACTTAAACCATTTTTAAGATGGTTGCCTTCTTCTAGTTGGGCTACAGGAGCAAATATTTTTTAGCCTTGCGCTCGATTTAAACTTACAACTAACCATTTCTGAGTTGGGCGCCTATGAACCAGTTGGGCTACAAGTGCATACTTTTTTAGTCCTAGTAATATTTAAAACTCATAAACTACCATTTTTGATGTGGTCAGTTTATTTGAGTTGAGTTATGGGTCTAAACTGGGGAGATAGGGATCGAACCTATATTTTTCCGCTTTCAAAGAGCGGTGCCATACCTTTAGGCGACTCCCCAAGGAAGATTTTAGCTGTTATTAGAAATTGGGATTTTAGATTGATTCTGCTTATTCCAATATCCTCTTGGTGGTTTCTCTATTTCATAAGCTTTACACCATTTTTCTATTGCTTTATCGCTAACGCCAAAATGACTGCTACTTACTGAATTCATCCACCTGGTAATAAACTCCTTGAATAAGTCAGGCTTTAAATAACGCCAAGAGCGCTAACCTGACTCTATAGCTGAATCTAGCTATCAGGAAGTATATAAATAGCTGCCCTGGTAAGTATCGAACTTACGACCTCACGGTTAACAGCCGTTTGCTCTACCACTGAGCTACAGGGCAACGAAGCCCCCCAAGTCAGAATCGAACTGACGACCTTCTGTGCTTCAGACAGATGCTACTACCAACTGAGCTATCGGGGGATAAGTGAGGAGAGATGGGCAACAAATCGCGTGGACTGATTTAATTTGCTCCTCGAATCAGCCACTCTACCATCCCTCCTATGTAATGAGCGCGCAAGGACTCAAACCTTGAATCTTCAGTTTCGTAGACTGACGTGTTATTCAGTTACACTACGCACTCATAGGATTTTGGATTATAAAGACGTTACATGTAACGTCTCTACAACATGTTTGTGATTGGGCAATTATTCAGAGAAGGAGGGATTTGAACCCTCGGCGGGTATTAAACCGCTCTCCCTTAGCAGGGGAGTACAATAAGCCACTCTGTCACTTCTCTAAAAGTAGGTCGGGCAAGATTTGAACTTGCAACGCAAACGCGGCTGTTTTACAGACAGTTGCCTACACCAATAGGCGAGCCGACCCATGAAATACATTAAGTGTAGATGAGGCTTGAACTCACTAATCACATGCTTGAAAGGCATGTCGCTCGACCACTTCGCGTTCTACACCATGTTTTTAAATGTCTACTAAATGTCTACTTTATGCTTGTTTAAAAAGTCATTTTGTCTTCTTTTACAAAGCACATAGTAGAACGCAGCGACTAGGCTTTGAACCCAGATTCTTCGGTTTTGGAGACCGACGTGTTAGCCAGTTACACCATCGCTGCATTTGGTAGCAGTGGCAAGATTCAAACTTGCATTAAACCACTTATGAGATGGCTACCTTATCAATTAGGTTACACTGCCACAATGAAACAAAGGCTGAGGTGAGGATCGAACTCACGCTAACCGATTTTGCAGATCGGCGCCTTTCCGCTTGGCTACTCAGCCATTTTGGAAGCAGTAAGATTTGAACTTACGACCTTCATCCTAAAAGATGACGCTCTGCCAACTGAGCTATACTCCCATTACCAGGATGAGGGGACTTGAACCCCCAACATTTCCGCAGACAACGGAACGCTCTAGCCAATTGAGCTACATCCCGAAAATTTGTAAGGGCGGGTTAACAAAACATAAAACACAGTTTTAGGATATCTATAAACCAGCCCATACAAGTACAAGAAATTGTGGTGAACTTGCCCATTTAATATTCGTCTTATTCAGTTTTCAAGGTTCAGCAAAACTATTTTTAGCTAGTTTTAAACTATTAGATGAAATAAGTATTGAAATAACTGTTGAAAAGTCTTAAGAAAATGTCCGACGCTCGTAGAAGTAAACCCGTTGCGCGTTGCGGATATATTCTTTTGTTTGGTTTTGTGCAAACTCTGAACTTTTATCAGTTCTTGCCTCGGTTTCAGATGGTTTGGAATTGCGAGGCTTTCGTTTGTCTGGGGACACTGGCTTAGACCAGCGCGCGTGTGCTACTTGTGTGTAGAACATTTGCTTTTCCTCCTTTGAGGCGTTGTCTTTTGCCTCACTACATTAATACTACATTAACACTACAAAAGGTGTCAAGGGGTTTTGGAAAAATTTTTTGAAATTGTTTGGAAAGCTTGCGGGAGTCGGATTTGGGTCATGTATTATGTCTGTAGCTAAAGTAGTTGGTTTATTATTGGCTTGAACTAGCGGGGAGTAGCGTGAAAAATATGTTTGTGCGAAAAGGTAAAAATCTAACTGGTTTAGAATCCCCCCAGCCCTTAATAAGGGGGGCTTTAATTCCTCCTCTTGTTCCCTCCTTATCAAGGGGGGCTAGGGGGGATCTAATTTTAGGAATTACTATATGTATGTGTATTACGGCGTGTAGTAGTAGCTCAAAAATAGATACTTCTAACAAACAGGCGCCCCAAAGTAAAGTTTTAGCAGCGAACACAACAGTAAATCCGGCGCCATCACCCAAACCGCAAAATCTGAGTTTTTCTGCTCCTGCTCAACTCCAGGGAAAAACAGTATATAAATCGGAAGTTTCTAATAACGAAAAAGTCATAGCTTTGACATTTGATGATGGACCTTGGAAAGAGACCACACCACAAATGCTAGATATACTCAAGCAAAACAATATAAAAGCTACATTCTTTTGGATAGGAACATCGATTCAAGAAAACCCAGAAATGGCTAAAAGGGTTATTGCAGAAGGACACGCCATTGGCAACCACACATGGCACCACTGGTATAAACAAATGGATACAGCCACAGCAAAAAGCGAAATCGACAAAACCGCAGATTTAATCTACAAAACCACTGGCGCCAAAACCACATTGTTTCGTCCACCAGGTGGTTATTTAAATAACGGATTAGCAGCTTACGCCAAAAGTCAAAACTACACTGTAGTAATGTGGTCACAAACTTCTGCTGATACCGACCCAAAAGCCAAATATGAAGTTTTTGTAAAGAATGTACTTCGAGATGCCAAACCAGGTTCCATTGTGCTGATGCATGATGGCGGAGGTGACAGGCGCCGAACAGTACAAGCGTTGCCAAAAATTATTAGTGGATTAAAAGAAAAAGGTTATAGATTTGTTACCGTTCCAGAAATTCTAGAGTAGGGTGCGTGACGCTATAAAGAACTCACAACGAAGCTAAGGTCTGGTAGCGTCACGCACCATCATGATAGGCGCCAAGCGAATAAGAGCGCACCATCATGATAGGCGCCAAGCGAATAAGAGCGCGCGGTGCGTGACGCTATTAGATGCTTGCTTCGTTTCAGAATCGTTTTAGCGTCACGCACCCTACCCCCTTACTTCTTGACAAGCTTGAGCTTCTTGCCAAAGTTTGTGCAAAAAGAACTCGATGCGGTCGCTAATCGTGGTTACAAAGACACCTGTTGCTTCGTCGCAACTGCTGGACATCCATGAACCGCGTAGCGTTACTTCTAAATATTCCGCGTCGCAAACACAGACGGTGATGATTTCTTTGTCGCTGCGTTTGGTTTGAGCTTTTAGCACCTCTACTCCCGGTAAATCAACAGGAAGCAAAAATGATGCGGTGCTGGGTTCGACGCAGAGACTTTGACCCGCGCGAAGTGATAAAAGCACGCGCGTTTGTATCCAGTCCTCGATAGACTGAGTGATACATTCAAGGTGAAAGCCAGTTTCCGTGTACGTTAATTTCAGCATTATCCATGCGCTCCTGTTACTCCAGGCTTTTAGGTGTATTCATCCAAAACTTTTCGGCAAAAGCTATTGTTGGATGGATTGGTGCTTTTAACTTTTGACGCAGATGCATTCCTGCTTCGCGAAGTGTTTTGTCTCCCTTTTTGGAGTTACATCTTTCACATGCAGTTACTACGTTATCCCATGTATGTGAACCACCCCGCGACCGAGGAATTACGTGGTCTAAGGTTAAATGTTTGCTGCTACCGCAATATTGACAAGTGTGGTGGTCGCGTTTTAATACTTCTCTACGATTTACTGGTGGAACTTTCCATGTTCTCTCACAAGAAGCTATTTTTAAGCGAATGTGTTTTGGTACGTTAAGCACTAAACTCGGAGAGTATACTGTCCAACCAACTTCAGAAAGCATATCGAGAGGTTCCGCTTTTTCTGTCACCAGCAACACAATCGCGCGCTTAATATTGACGCGACATAGTGGTAAGTAGTTTTGCGAAAATACTACCACTGACTGTTCTAACACTTGCCTACTCGCATTCGTCACAGCTTGACTCCTCATAAAATTAACCCCCGCTTCTCCGTAGTTTGGGTGAAGCGGGGGTTAAAGGTTGACTTTGTTGTCTCTTTCCCTATGTCGGTACAGCACTGTTATTCCTGTACCTCCCGCTTCTATTGTTCGGTTTTGACCCTAGATTGAAAACTAGATTTATAGCTTTATCCAACATTTGACTAAATATGCTAATTCGGGCATATCCATAATCTCGATTACCATCTGTGATCTGCTCTTCATATCTATGGGATGTGCCCATAAATAAATACTCCACCTCCACACGCCATGATTCCCAACACCGGAGGGAGCCATGAGCGCGCGCTGAAGTAGAGTTTGGGGAAAAAGTAATCACAGAAAATTTCACCTATTGAACATTCCTATAAACATACTACACTTGTAATACTATCCTGTCTATACTTTTAAGGAGAAAATCATGCATACCATCGCTCGCACCCCAACTACCGATATGGAAGTTACCAGCATCCGTTTAGAGCGAGAACTCAAAGAGAAACTCAAAGACCTATCAGGGAATCAGGGATATCAGGCGCTAATTCGCGACATTTTGTGGAATTACGTTCAGCAAAAGTCGGGTGAGTGGAAACCCAGATTTTCGCGTACTGATATACGAGCCAGCATCGCCGCTACTGCACAGCAAGAAGAACGCTGCGTACTCACAGGCCAACTTATTCAACCACAACAATCTATGCTGCTGGGATTGACGAAAAATGGAGAAATGGTACCCTTAAGTGCCGAGAGTTTAGCCGACTAACATCGAAAACCTGCGCGCAGTCAACTTTCTACTCAGTTACTCAGACTGCGCGCAATCTATTTCATACGCAAAAATAATAATTTATTTAAGTTAACATTAATTAATTAAATGTTTTTTTGGTCAATTTTCATTTAATCTGATAAATCCAAGGTCATATAGCGAAGGCACCCAACTACCTTCAATTACTTAGAACAAAAGTTCTACTTAGAATAATTGCCTTATAAATAGGAGTAATACAGTACTAGAATGAGCTAAAAGCAAATCTTGAACTTTGTGTAAATATTTTCTCTCTGCCATCGGTAAATACTGGTTTAAATAAAAATTTATTTGAATCTATTGGCTTTACTATCGCAAATAATTATCGCGGCTCCAATAGCCGTAAGATTATAGTCATAAATTATCTCAGTACACTGAATAAGCCTCAGTATTAACGCGGATAGACTTTGCAAGCTATTTGTCATAAATCTAGCAATATTACGGTTTATGTACAGTCGTAGACAAGATATTCTAAATCAGAGTCAGTAAGTTAATTTACGCGCATCTCTGTCAATTCTCTCGTGTTGAGCTTAGTTTTCTTCCTAGAATGTCATCTTATATCTTTAACATGTTGGCTAAATACGCTTATGATATTTTGTCATCTTGAAAAAAAGGGGCTATAACAGGTGAAAGAAAGTTTTGATACGGTCAAAGGGTTATCAGGGTGCAATCTATGTAGGGCGAACCGTATGTCAGGAGGGTGGGTAGTACAAAGATGGGTTCAATGTTTAATAGCTTACCAGGCATGAAAAAGCTTATTTCATCGCCTTTACAAGATTTGGATGAAGTAGACCGAATAAGTAATTACCCGTATGGAAAGCTGATGCAGCATCAGGATACGTCAGTTCATGAACTGGCAAAACAGATAAATAAAATAGTTGTTGATTCCTCACCTGTGTTAGAAATGTTGGGTTTTGTTGCTCAGGTGTTAGGAAGTGCGTTCAGTGCTGACTGCTGCTTGATTACGGTACTTGGTGAGGTGGACAAGCCAATCGCCGCCAGTTGGTTTAAACAAGACCCTAACTCAGGTACAATCTACCCTGACGAAATGTTATCAATGGAGCAAGTAAATTTACCTATTATCCAGTGTGCATCTGAAACATTTACAATCGATGACATTTCGACTATTGAAAAGTGTTTAATAGCTGGATGCCATAATTTGCATTTGAGCATTAAAACTGTTTTAGCTATCCCTACACGCTTTGGCAGTCGAAATAATGGTGTTATTACATTGATCAAGTTACAGCCATATGAATGGACTCAAAGCGAAAAGCAAATGCTCAAAGCGCTTGAACCTACATGTGCCATCGCATTTTCTGTAATTACGCAAAAGCAAATTATTGCTTCACAGCATCAATACGTCGAAATATGTACACAACACCAAAGTCTCATTAAACAATTATCTATATTAGGTCGTAGCAACTTAGAATTAAACCAAGCTCTCCAGTTAGTTATCACTTCTACTGCTGAAGCGCTTCAAGTTGACCGTGCTTTATTAATATTACTTAAATATACAGACCCCTTATTCCGGATTCGACAAAACAAAAAGCAAATTCCGAATGCTAAGGCTACAGTCACTTCCAAATGGCTAAACGAAGCTGAATTCCGCAATAATATAGACTCAGAAGAGCCTTTTCTTACATCTGATTGTGGATTATGCCAGCGTATATTTACTGAATCTAGTAAACCTATTATTGTTCGAGATATTGCAGAAGAAACAGAAATAGCAACTGCGGCGCCAGTATTTAAAGCATATACTTTTCCAGCTATATTAATGATGCCTCTGGAAAATCAGGGGAGAATATTAGGATTTGTAGTACTTCAACAAGCAGTACCGCGCGAGTGGCAAACAGCCGAAACAAATATAGTTGAAATGGTTTGCGCGCAACTAAGTAACTCGATCATCCAGTCACAAACCTTACGGCAAGTTCAAATGCTCGTTGATGAGCGCACAGCACAACTTCAGCGAAGTTTGGAAGTACAAGCAAAATTGTACGAAAAAACAAGACAGTACGTTGAGCAGTTACGCGAACTCAACCGACTCAAAGACGAATTTTTGAGTAACATGAGCGATAGACTTCGCTATCCCCTTACTAACATGCGGATGGCAATGCGTAACTTGCGTCAACCCACAATTGGACCCGAACGTCAAACTAGATACCTTGATATTCTTGAACAAGAGTGTGACAAAGAAATTAACTTGATTAACGATTTGCTCACACTCCAGAAGTTGGAGACCCATTCTGAGCGTCCACAATTAGAAAATATTGATTTAAATAATCGAATTCAATCTTTAGCAAGTCCGTTTGAGAAAAAACTAGCGGAAAAAGGTATAAATATTGTTCTTGAATTACCCTCCCAACCACTGACGTTGGAAACTGAAATCGAAAGCTTCGACCGAATTATTCAAGAATTGCTTACAAATACTCTTAAATACTCACAACCCGACACCACGGTTAATTTAAAAGTCACTTCTAAGGTAGTTGAGCAAATCGACCGAGTTATTATAGAAATGACAAACATCGGGCGTGGTATCTCAGAAGAAGAAGCAACCTATATTTTCGATAAGTTCCGTCGTGGTAAAGGACGATGGACTCCAGGTACTGGACTCGGACTAGCGCTTGTTAAGTCTTTAGTACAGCACTTGAATGGCACTATTGCTGTTGCAAGCAATCAAATTGAGGAATGTGACGAATGCGAAATTCGCTTTACCCTCGACCTGCCTCAATTTTCAGATGACATTAACCCATAACCCAGACAGTGACTCAACAATACAACCCCGCAGAGGACTTTGATACTTCTGCCCAAGATGATAATAACCATACATTGGCGCCATTAGATGCTTCGGAATTACAAGCTGTAGAGATTGTAATTGAAAAAATAGCCGAACGCAGGCGCCAAATTACTGCGAAAGTCGAAATCTCGCGACCACCAGAAGTTGTTTGGAAGGTTTTGACGAATTATGAGGCACTGCCTGAATTTATCCCAAATTTAGCTAAAAGTCAGTTGCTCGAACATCCCCAACCTGGAGGTATTCGTCTCGAACAAGTCGGTACAGAACGGTTATTAAAGCTCAACTTTAACGCGCGCGTTGTTCTAGACCTGTTGGAGTCTTTCCCCACAGAAATAAACTTCCAGATGGTTGAAGGTGATTTTAAAGAGTATTCAGGGAGTTGGCAATTACTAGGATGCGTCAACAACGAGCAAGGAACAAAACTTTGTTATATTCTCAACGTTCATCCTAAACGTCTTATGCCTGTAGGTCTTATCGAACAACGTTTGAGCAGTGGCTTGAAAGTCAATCTCCTCGCAATCAAAAAACACGTCGAGTCTTTATAAAATATTTTCTTGTGGGGTGGGCATCCTTGCCCGCCCAGCTACTATGATAGACAAGGATGCCTGTTCCACAATAAACAATATCAAATTTCTTGTATACCCCCAGGGGAATTCGAATCCCCGTTACCTCCGTGAAAGGGAGGTGTCCTAGGCCTCTAGACGATGGGGGCGCATTGGACTCAACAATATCTAAGTTAACGGTTTTGCTGCTCGTTGTCAATACACTTGGACAAAAAAAGTTTTGCAAGCCAATATGGTAAGAATTGGAGCCAATTAATACAGTCGGGCTGTCAATACCAGCACATTTATGAGGATTGTGTATGTTATGAGGTTTCATAGCATCGGAGCTTAAATATCGTAAGATGGTTAACTACGTATGTCGATGAATGTCATTTTGGTAAAAAAATTGCTAGAAAAGATTGAGTATAATCTTGGCTGGGTTAAATTTATTAACTACTATTGTCTAAATCAGATTTTGAAACCTTTCGCTCAAAATCTATAACATGGAAGCATCCCTTGATATCACCCTTCAGATGGTGATTGCTGTTATCGCTGGAATTGGCGCCCAGGTATTGGCTACCTACCTGAAGGTGCCAAGCATCGTTTTTTTATTATTGTTCGGTATTCTGCTGGGTTCAGATGCGTTTGGCTTACTGCATCCGCATGTTCTTGGCATCGGCTTGGAAGTCATTGTGGGCTTGGCAACAGCAATAATCTTGTTTGAAGGTGGACTTAATTTAGATTTGCGCGAATTAGGTAAAGTCTCCTTGACACTGCAATTGCTTGTCACATTGGGAACTTTGATCACACTCATTGGTGGAACAATAGCAGCTCACTGGCTCGGTGAATTTCCGTGGGCAATCGCATTTCTTTATGCTTCCGTTATTGTTGTCACAGGTCCCACTGTTATTAGCCCTCTGCTCAAACAAATTAATGTTGATAGACAAGTTGCCACCCTACTCGAAGGTGAAGGGGTTCTAATTGACCCCGTAGGAGCAATTTTGGCTTTCGTTGTTCTCGATACGATTTTAGACGGTGAACCTGACCCGAAAATTGCTGTCATCGGTTTATTCGTCCGTTTAAGTATTGGTGCTTTAATTGGCGCCTTGGGTGGCTATTTAATGAGCTTGATTTTCAAGCACGCTAATTCTTTATCTTTTGAACTTAAAAATCTCGTCGTTCTCGCTGTTCTTTGGGGAATATTTGTTCTTGCCCAAACTATCCGTACAGAATCCGGAGTTATGAGTACTGTTGTCGCTGGCGCCGTGTTCGCGAACTCCTCTGTCTCAGAAGACCGTCTATTGCGTCGATTTAAAGGACAACTTACGATTCTAAGCGTATCGGTTTTATTTATATTACTAGCGGCAGATTTATCGCTCAAAAGTGTATTCGCTCTCGGTTGGGGTAGTTTATTCACTGTACTAGTATTAATGTTCGTGGTACGACCGATTAATATTCTTTGCTGTACCTGGAATAGTGATCTCAACTGGCGCCAAAAAGTATTCTTAAGTTGGGTAGCACCTAGAGGCATCGTTTGCGCTTCGGTAGCTTCACTGTTTGCTATTTCTTTAACACAACGAGGTATCAATGGTGGTGAAGCAATTAAAGCGTTGGTTTTCCTGACAATCATCATGACTGTTGTTTGCCAAGGATTAACTGCTGGATGGGTTGCAAACCTACTGCAAATTACTTCTAAAGAAGCAAAGGGAGCGGTAATTGTCGGTTGTAGTCCTTTGAGTTTACTTATTGCTCGCTTATTCCAACAGCGAGGCGAAAAAATTGTCATGATTGATACAGACCCAGAGTCTTGTCAAGCTGCTGAGGCTGAAAATTTAACCGTTATTGCCAGCAGTGCCTTAGATACAGGTGTGTTAGAAGAGGCAGGTTTGAGTACAGTTGGTACTTTCTTAGCAATGACTAACAATGGTGAAGTCAATTATGTTTTGGCACAGCGCGCGGCAGAAGAATTTAACCCACCAAGAGTTTTAGCAGTTTTTCCACGTCCACCTCAAGCAAACGGTGGCACCAACGGTGTAGTCAACCAAGCGTTTAGCCCAGAATTGACAATCAAAAATTGGAACGAATATCTTAACGATGGACAGGTCAAGTTAGGCAAGACAACTTTGAACGAAGTTGATTTTGGTAGCCAACAAGCACATCTACAAGCACTAATTAGAACTGGGGAACTAATTCCTTTATTATTTGAACGTGACGAAAACTTACAGGTACTACCAGCATTACAGGAATGGGAAATTGGAGACAGAATAATCTATCTACTACATGACCCAAGACCGAATTTATTAAAAAGATTATCAGATGCTAAACAGTCTACTAGCTTGACGCTTACAAATATTCCAGAGGTTGAAGAAGTTCCGCTCACCAGGTTAGCCCAACTTTCGGCAGCGGATTTTAAACGCATATAATTAATATTTTTTGTGGTGCCTTTGTGGGGAATGTGAGTTTCAAGTCCTTGCAGTAGAAGCATCTTCTTGTTGAACTTCTTGGAGTTGTGGTGCTTCAGGTAAATCATTGTGTGCGTGCATTTCTTTATCTTGCTTAAGAACACCTACTAAGTGTGTAATGGCAAATATAAGAGCAGCAACTGAGACAATATAGCTGTGCATAGTGTACAAGTGTTCGATAGTAACGCTGTTAGTTGCACCCCCACCAGTTAAGATATCGCGCAACTGATGACCGATGAAAAGTATTGATTCAATTGTTCCAAGTTCAATGCTGAAGCGCCAATAACCATCTTGTCTCCAAGCTAAAATCATTGCTGTCCAGTCGAGTCCAATTGCAGCAAGTGTAACTAAAATACCGCTAACCCAAGCAATCAGCCAACTCTTGCGAAATTGCCGGCTCAAAAACATGACTACGATTTGAATCAGACCCACAATAATCATTCCATTGCCAGCTATATTGTGTGCCTTATGGAACAACCATCCATATTCTACTTCTGTATCTATTTTTGCAAGTGAAGTATATGCCGCACCTGCTCCAGGCTCATAATAGAACGATAGTAAAATTCCTGTACTGGCGCCAATCAAGAACAACGTGATAATTACTACAGACAATATAGTGGTAAGTCGCCGTAAACTAGTATCTAACTGGGTCGTACCCATAAAATTGCCTTTCCTTGCTTGGAAATTGTATATATATATTACAATTTTAGCTAAGATATATTAAGTTTTTCTAGGTCTAAGGAGTGAAAAGTGGCAACGGATACAACGGATGTAACGGATGATTTATCCCTCAAAAACCTATATATAGGCTTAAACCTCAACTAAGATATAAATATCAAGCCAAAATAAAAGACTGAACACAAAAGAATTGAAAAAATTAACTTGCAAATGTGATTTATAAATCAGAAATTGCTAGGTATAATACGTTTTAGTAAAAAAAATGAAGTAACGTTAAAGATTATATAGCCTCTCCTGTTCGAGCATTTTGAGGTCTGAGTTATGATTTGTAGAGGGAAGGCATTAAGTCTGATATTTAATCTTAAACAATCTTAAACAAGAAAAATTGTTAGTCTATATAAACCAGAGTTGAGTGAGTGAAATTGCTATGTCTTATGCATCCTTTCTGAGAAACGTACCCGAAATATTAAGCCAACCGACTGGAATCGCTGCCCTTGCGTCGCTTGGTATTCACGGCGCCATTGCCTTCATACTCCCGTTAATGCCAGTTGAATCTTCAAAGACGGCTAAACAATCAACCACGACGACGAAACCAATTGGGTTGTCAGAATTGAGCAGCAATGAGCAAAGTCGTATCCCGAATAAGGCGCCTAACCAACCTGGTATTCAGTCACAACTTCCACCGCTACCAAATCAAATTCCAGCACTGCCATCACAGCAGCAACTTCCTTTAAATCTTTCAGGTACACCAACAGTTCCCACAGTACCAACAGCTGGAACAACCACAGGTTTACCTCCATCACCTCCTGCTGGTTCTACTAGTTCGGGGTTTTCACCTTTACCAAAAGCTTCGAGTTTCAATCTTGCGGGACTGCCAAGAGGGGGAAGTCCGGTACAAAAATTTAATCGTAAAGACCTGGCTATTGACCCCTCTAACTACGGTTCAACCCCAATAATGAGTTCGAGAACGCCATATAGCGTCTCTTCTGTGCCTCGTAGCAACATAAGATATAGACAGTCTCAAACATTATCGCGTGCAGATAGACCGTCAGATATGCCAAGTATGGCGCAAACAAATGTACCTGTTGTTGAACCACCACCATTGTCAACTGATAATACTGGTCTTGCAGCGCTTCCCCCAGCACAACCTGGAAACGAGTATAACGCCCAGAACGGCATTCAAGCTCAAAATAATGTAGTTCGACCTGACACATATATTGCCCCAGTAGATAAAAACCCAGCTTCAGGAAATGGAAATCTCGCGTTAGCTCCATCTCCCATTCCATCTTTCCAGCCACAAACAGGTGGTCTAGTGGATAGTGTAAATAATCAAACAGGGGCAGTACAACCCGGTACAAATACAAAAGTATCAACAGGTAGCAATCAAGAAAAGATTGACCAAACTATTTTAATCGCAAAAATTTCTGAGCAATTCCGTAAGGAATATCCACAAGGACAATTTCGGGCGCCTGTTCGTTTGTCTATGGATAAAAGCAAGCTTGAAAACATTACTGATGTTTCAGTAATAATGAATGGTGAAGGAAAAATTGCTGATTTTAAACTTTTAGGTGATGCTTCTAAAATTTCATTTGAAAAGCAGCAGGCAATCCGCCAACGTTTACAGCAGTATTTTAAAGAAAATCCAACTTCCACAAACGGGAAAGGCGCCCTTTTCAGCTTTAGAATATCACCTGACAATGTAACCTCTACCGAAGCTTCTGACTCAAAAGATTCACTGCAAAATACTCCAAAAACACAATCAGCACCATCAACGGGAAACATATTTGATCAACTATCGGGAGTACAATCAAATCGTCAACCCGTTACAGTCCCATCTGTTAATACACCAACAGTAAGTAACACCACAAATAACAGTGTCAATTCCAGTAATAATACTGTTAAAAAGACTATCCCCGCTCCAGCATTACCCGGAACATTAAAACCAATAAGTACATCCCCACAGGGTAATCAAACAGCTATACCTCAACTACCATCGCAAAAACCTAGTTCCAATGATATACCCCAAACACTTAGTAAAGTTCAACCTGCACCTATTGTGGCGCCCAAACAACCAGTAAGTGAAACTGCTACAAAACCAACAACACCAGAAGCTCCGAAAACCACTTTAGCCAACAGGTTACGAAGCAGTCAGTCTTCAGATAACGACAGTCAGTCTTCGCTTGTTGAAAAACTACGCAAAGTTAAACAACAGCGCGAAAACGAAAATCAGTAAAAGCAACTTTTGAAAATCCCCGGCTCAAAACCGGGGTTTATTCAAGACTTTTCCGACCATCCTATTTCCGCTTCTTGAAACACATAAGCAGCAACCTCTAAGATTTCTTGCTCGCTTAACTTGTTTTTAAAAGCTGGCATCGCACTTTTACCATTCTTAACTTGATGAATTATTGCCTGTATTGAATCAGTATTGTAATTCTCTAAGTATTGAGACAAAGCTTCTTTATATAAAGTCTTGTTGGCAACTAATATATTACCACCACCTAAATGACAAGAAGAACAGTTATTACTAAAAATTTTAGCTCCGTTAAAATTAGAAGTATCAGCTGCTAATGCTGGGTTTATCTGTAAAAACCCGATTAGTATAATCATCAATAGAAATTTTAAGATAATTTTCAATATAAATCTCCTCGCCAATCAGTTACTGCAAGCGTATTACCCACTTTTACTATTCTAGAGTTGCAGCAAAAATTTGCAGGAGTAGTATCCAACATTTCCAATAAAGTCATCTCCGCACTAACAAATTTAGGTGGCAAATCTGTTTTGTTTGAAGCTGCACAACTTAAAAATCGCACAACTACACAAAACAAACTTACCACCTTAAGTTCCAATAGTAATTATATTGACTATAATTATAATTACTATCCTTCAACAGTGATTTTACCAACCATACCAGCACCACGGTGAGGTTCACAGTAAAAAGTGTAATCACCAGCAGGGGTATCAGCTGGGAAAGTTGTTTCTGTTGCTTGACCAGGATTCATCATTAGTTGTTTGTGGGATAATGCTTTTGCAAAATCAGCGCTTTTTGCAGCATTTTTACTTTTGTCGAACACAATGTTATGGGGAGGTACTTTGTTGTTGACCCATTTGATTGTGTCACCTGGTTTAATTGTCACTTTAGATGGCTCGAATGCCAGCATTCCCTTATCGCTGCCCAGCTTAATTGTAACGATTTCAGCCGAAGCGCTGGGTGCAAAAACAACAAAGCTGCTTACAACAAAAAATACTGTCACGACAGCTAAACTAAAGCTTCGCAGTGTTGCTGCTATCAACTTCATGGCTTTGTCCTCAAATTTTTCTTTGTTTGACTACTCTTTATATCTTACGACGAAATATGACAGCTTGTCATAGTTAATTTATTTTATTGATGCTTGAAGTATATACATATTAAATATGTATGGTTTTTGATAAATATATAAGTTTTAATAATAGCCAAATGTGGGCAGTGTCATTAAATTTGGGAAGTTCAGATTCCCGACTTCTTCAAGAAGTCGGGAATCTAAACACCCGCGACTCACCAAAACTTTTGACATGAACCACTAATCTACTGGCGCCTAGATAAAATGAGGGCAGGCAAGCTTAATAGTAAATTTTGCCGCCACCCCATTGTGAACCAACAATCTTGGGTTGCAAGAGAATATATCCAGCAATAGCTTCCAAGTCTTTGTCGGTTAGGTTACGCATTTCGGTAAAGATATCAGCGCTCTTAGTGCTGGGATGTAATTCGGAGATTTCTTCTTCTCCATCATATGTAGTGGGGTTCTTCATATAATCCACCAACCCAGCAATATTATTACGGTTAGGTGTTGCCCCAGCAAGAGCATCTGGTTCTAAACCAACGTTTTGGTTAGTTTTAGTTACACCACCAGCGTGGCATTGGGCACAAGCGTACTGAAATAGACGTTTGCCTTCTTTTATTTGTTTAAGATTGAGAACTTCGGTATCTCCGGACTCATTGGCAGCTACGGTACGAACTTCTTTAGATAATTCCACCGCATAAGCGCTACCGATAAGAAATTGGAACGTAAGCAACACAGTCGCTACAAATATGCCAATGAATTTTCTTAACATTTTTCCCCTTAAAGCTTTTGACGCTCAACACAGCTAAGTAATGTTATGACGCTCAATCTCAATAAAGCTAATAGCCTCCCGGCGCGCTGTAGCATCCTAGTAATACAAAGTGATTTTGACCCATATATTAGGTAGGAATGCTACGAGTCAACAATTGCAAAACCCATAATTGCTTATCGCCAACGGGTAGAGATTGAGGGTGCTGTTATACAAATATCATGTTCGGAGTGCAAATAGTCGCCAAAACTACAAAAGTATTGAGTGATGAGTGATGAGTGCTGAGTGATGAGTGCTGAGTGCTGAGTGCTGAGTGCTGAGTGATGAGTGCTGAGTGATGAGTGCTGAGTGCTGAGTGATGAGTGCTGAGTG